>JAPLML010000722.1 GCA_026387055.1 Planctomycetota bacterium
TTCCTGGGCCTGATGATCCCGTGGAACTTCAAGTACTACGAGGGTGTGGCCCTGCCGCTCCAGAACCTGGGCGCGGCGGCGGGGGGGAAGCTCCTGGAGTTGATCGGCTACCAGCGCCTTCCCGACGCCCTGCCGCCGATGGATCCCGCCCAGGCCTACGCCTACCTGACGACCTATGGCAAGGGGCTCTTTCTGAAGGGCAATGCGATCCATCTTCTGAGCGGCCCGCTGACGGTGGCCGAGGCGTGCAGCGGCCTGCACCTCCTGTTCGCGTTCGTGGCCCTCGGCGTGATGACGGCGTTCATCTACAAGCGGGCGGCCTGGGAGCGGGTCCTCATCATGGCCTCCAGCGTTCCGATCGCCGTGTTCTGCAACGTCATCCGCGTGACGCTCATGGCCATCGCCAGCGACCAGATCTGGTTCGAGGAGGGTCGCCTGATGCACCAGGCGCCGGCGTGGAGCACCTGGGCCCCGCGCATCGTGGCATGGCCGTCGACCGCGTGGGTGGGCCTGGTCCTGGTGGGCGCGGGCGTCTTCCTGCTCGTCACACGCGGCGGCACGGACAGACTGGCGCAGTACCTGTCGCGGTGGCGGCTCGTGGGCATGGTCGTGGTCGGCACGGTGGTGACCTTGCTCACGGCGAAGATCGAGATCGGGTACCCAGCGCCTGCCGACCTCGAGATGGTGCGCGCCACGATCCTGAATGCGCAGAGCGCTCCGCACCAGGCGTTCGGCTTCGCCATGCTGGGCCTGGCGTTCGTGCTGATGTGGGCTGAACTGAAAGTGATTGACCTGTTCTTCATCGAGGAAGGGCCGGCTGCGGTGTAGGCCGGGGCAACGCCCCGGCTTGTCGGCGCAACGGCTGGATCAGAGTGCCGGGGCTTCGCCCCGGCCTCCAGGGGCCACAGGGCGGCTTATGAACGAGCACACCACGATCCGGCGGCCCTGGGCGATCGCGGCCCTGGTGTTCCTGGCGGCGGCGATCCCGCTGGGGATCGTCTGGCCCTTGAGCAGCCAGGCCAAGAGGCAGACGCTGGCGGCAAGGGCGGCGTCTGTCGCGCCGCAGTCGCCGGAGGCGCGGCGCGTGGCAACCCAGATCGCCCAGGAGCGGCGGAACGTCGGCTTCGGCTGGGCCGACATCGGGGCGGCGGCGGTCGGCATGGGCCTCTTGATCTTCGCCGCGACGAACCGGCCAAGATCGCCCTGGGGGGCAGTGGCGGCAGTGGCGCCGATCATCTACCTCGTTCTGAGCGCCGCCTGGATGGCCGTGTCGCGCGAGACGGTGCCGGTCCTTCGCCTGGCCGCGGCGTCGGGGGCGATGGCGGCGTATGGGGGAGTTGTTCTTCCCCTGTCGGGACGCCTAAAATACGGTGTCTGTTGTGCGTGCCTGGGGACGCTGGCGCTCTTCTTCGGCCTGTGGGAACCTCCGCTTCCCAAGCCGATCCCGATCCGCAAGCCCCTCGGCACGATGGAGGCGGTCCTGCTGAGAGCGCTGCCCGGCTGGACGGGTCACGACAAGCGATTGGACGAAGCGACCGAGAAGAGCCTCGGGGCCGACGAATACCTGAACCTGGAGCTCAAGCCGCCGGAAGGCGATTACGCCGTCACGATTTTTGTTACTTACAACGCCAACGCAATGTCGAAAGTTCCTCACGTACCGTGGGTGTGCATGGTGCAGTCCGGCTTCCGGAAAGTCTCGATGCGCCAGGATGAACTGACGCTCGAACGGATGCCGGGCCGGGAGATCAAGCCCAACGTGCTCCTGTTCGATCCGCCCGAAGGCATGGGCAGGACGCGGGCACTGATCTTCCATTACTTCAACGTGGGCGGCGTTTACACGTGGAACAGGGAGTGGACGCGCGTCCTGGCGACGTCGGGCAGCCTGACAGGCAGTTACCTGTCGCAGACCCAGATCGTGGTGTACTTCGAGCCGCGCGAGGGCGAAGACCCGACAGCCAGGGGCAGCAAGCCGTACCAGCGCGGCCTGGAGATGCTGAACCTTGTCGCGCCGCTCCTGGAAAAGGAATACTATCCCAGCCTGAATGAGGCTGGGGGAGGCTGACCGGTTATGGCGCGAAAGTTGAACGTCCGGCTGCTGGGCAAGGTGGCCATCTTTCTCGTGGTGCCTCTGGCAATCGCCATCTACGTGGCCGTGGTCGTCTGGCCCTCGGCCCGCGATCCGAAGCAGTACTACAAAGAGGCGCAGGGATACTTGGAGGCCAAGGAGTACGGCCAGGCGTGGATCGCCATCCGCAACGCGGTGAAAGCAGGTGGCGTGAAGGACCCGGACATCCAGTTCCTGATGGCCCAGATTGCGATGAAGCAGACTCCCCAGCCGGCGGGTAACGCCGCCCTCCAGGCCCTGCGTAACGCACTGGCGGCGAAGCCGGGCTTCGTGGAAGCCCAGCGGATGCTCGCTGAGATTTACGTCAGCGCCCGCTGGTGGAAAGAAGCCAAGACCGAGACCGACCGCCTGATTCAGCTCGATCCCACCTACGGCAAAGCGTACCTGTGGGCCGGCTTCGTCGAGATGGGTCTGGCGGACGCCGAACCGATCCAGACCAGGAAGGTCCTGCACTACGAGGCGGCGGTTAAGCGGCTTCAGGCCGGCTTGGAGAAAGAGCCGTCGCTCCTGGCCCTGTACGACCTTCTGTCCAGGGCCTACGACCGGCTGGGGCAGGACGAGAAGGTCGACGAGGTCCTGAACCTCGCCATCGCCAACAATCCGGCCCAGGCCGAGGTTTACCTCATGAAGAGTTCCCGGCTGGCCGGCCAGAACAAGCTGGACCAGGCCGCGGACGTCCTGAAGAAAGGCATGGAGAAGGTCGGCGACAAGCCTCGCCTTTATATCGCCCTCGGCGACGTGGCCATGAGGAAAAGGGACCTGGACTCGGCGAAGGACTTCTTCACGAAGGCCGCGGCCGAGAACCCGAAGAACGAGCTGGCCCACCTGCGCTTGTCGGCCGTCTATCGGACGGAGAACGACCGCGAGAAGGCCCTCGCCGCGATTGAGAACGGCCTGGCCCAACTCCCCGACTCGGTCAGCCTGATGACGGACCAGGCTGACCTCTACCTCGACCAGGCGAATTTCAAGAAGGCCGAGGAAGTGATCGCCAAGCTCGAGAAGACGGCGCCGGACGCTGCCGCGGGCACCGTCGGCTACCTTCGCGGAAAGCGGGCCTTGATGGGACGCCAGACCCGCCAGGCCATCACGTACCTCGAACAGGCCAAAGCGAAACAGCCCACGCCCCAGGTCCGTCTCCTTCTGGGGCGGGCGTATCTGATGGTCGACGAACTGGGCGCCGCCCAGTCCGAGCTGGACAGCCTCATCGCCGATTACCCCACCGTGACGGGCGCCTGGCGGACCTCGGCGGAGGTGCAGCTTCGCCTGCGCGACTTCGAGAAGGCCGGACGCAGCGCCAAGCAGGTCCTCGATGCCAGTCCCGACGACATCGAGATGCGCCTCCTCCTGGCTCAGACGCATCTCGCGCGGCAGCGCCCGGCCGAGGCGCTCAAAGAAGCCCAGGCGGCGGCCGAGCGGTCGAAGGACAATCCCGATCCCTACCTGCTGATGGCCGAAATCCAGCAGCAGTTGAACCGGCCCGTCGACGCCGAGGCGTCTTATCGCCGGGCCATTGCGATGGGCGGCAAGGACCTCCTGCGCGTCTACGACCGCTTCGTGCGGTTCCTTCGCGCCACCAATCAGCAGGCCAAGATTGACGCCGTCATGGCAGAGGCCGCGAAAAAACTCCCGCCCGACGAGGTGCTTCCCCTCACCGCCACCCTCGCGGACCTGGAGAAGCAGTTGGTCGAGCGGGCGGCCAAAGACACGGCCAGTCTCATGGAGCTCATCCAACTGGGCCGGATCTACCAGATGACCGACCGGCTCGACCTGGCGCGGACGGCCTACGAGAAGGTGCTCGCGAAGGCCAAGCCGAACGCGTCCGAGTGGCGGTTGGCCTGGCAGCAGATGTTCCTTCTTCAACTGGCCTCGGATGCCTACGGCAAGGCCGCCGAGCTGGTCGAGCAGCTCAAGAAGGTCGAGCCGGAGGCCCCCGAGCTTCTCTTCACCGAACCCCTGATCCTCCTGGGCCAGAACAAGCTGGCCGAGGCCACCGACCAGCTCCGCGCCGTCGCCCAGTCCCATAAGACGATGTCCCAGGCCCACTACCTGCTGGGCCAGGTGCTCGCCCGCCAGCGCAAGTGGGATGAGGCCGCGGCGGCCCTGGTGCGGGCGCTCGAACTGAGACCGAACCTAGTGGCGGCCCGCCTCCTCCTGGGCCGCATCCAACTCGGCGTCGGCAACAACGCGGGCGCCCTCAACGAAGCCACAGAAAGCCTCAAGTACGATCCGCGGCTGGTCCCGGCCCTGGAGATCCGGGCGATGGCCTGCGCCGGCCTGGGCCAGTGGGACGGGGCGATCGGCGCCCGCGAAGAGATCGCCAAGATCGTGCCCGACAACGTCGGCAACCTCGTGGTGCTGGCCGGGCTGTACCGCCAGCGCCATGTGCCTGAGAAGGCCGAGGGGATCTTCGCCAAGGCTTACAAACTGGCGCCCGACAACGCCCTCCTGGTGCGGGCCTTCGCCGAGTTCTATGCGGAGACCTCGCGCGCCCGGCAGGGGGAGACCCTCGTCGATGAGTACGTCAGCCGCCACAAGAACGAGGCCAACGCCTACGTGGTCCTGGGCGAGTTCACCGCCAAGGCCTACGGCCCGGCGGAGTCCGAGAAGTACTTCCGCAAGGCGGCGGAACTGTCCCCCCAGGAAACCTACCCGCTGATGTGCCTCGGCGACCAGTACGCCCGCGTGGCGGACTGGGAGAAGGCGGCCGCCGCGTATCTCCAGGCCGTCGAGCGGGCCAAGAACGATACCGCGCCCCGCACCCGTCTTGCAGACATCTACATGCTTCAGGGAAAATTGGACCAGGCCAAGACCGTCATCGACGCCGTGCTCAAGCAGACCCCGAAAGACACGGCGGCGCTCGTCGTTGCCGGCCGCATCGCCGCCCGCCAGGAAAAGCTGGCCGACGCCCGCAAGTACATCGAACAGGCCCAGGCCATCGATCCCGATTACGGCGAGGCCAAGGTCCGCCTGGCGGAGTTGTACGCCGGGCCGGACCCCCTGCGGGCCCTCGAAATCCTCGGCTCTGTCGACCCGGCCGACGGCGCTTTTGAGAAGGCGATGCTGCTGCGGTCCGAGATCAACACGCGGCGCGTCCAGCTCCGCGAGGCGATCATGGACCTGCGCCGCCTCCTCGATTTCCGCCCGACCAGCTTCCCCGGCCGCATGTCCCTGGCCGCCAAGTACATGGCGGCCCAGGAACCCGGCCGCGCCGCGGAGATCCTGGCCCAGCTCTCCAAGGAGCGTCTCGACAAGGACGCCATGCTGCTGATCGCCCTGGGCGACGCCCACGGGCGCCAGGAGCATTGGGCCGAGGCCCTGCCCGCCTACGAGAAGGCCCGGGCGATCAACCCCGAGGCCTCCGATGCCCTGGTGGGCGAAGCCCGGTGCCTCGTGGCCCTGAAGCGCCCCAAGGAGGCGGAGAAACGTATCTATCAGGCCATGAACAAGTATGAGCGGGAGTCCTGGCCGCGCCTCGCCCTGGTGGCGTACTACGAGAAAATGGCTGAGGTGGATCGCGATCCACGCCTGCTGGACAAGGCCTTCGAGGCCTTGCGCACGGGCGTCGTGGCCAACGAGGGATGGGAAGCCGGCTACGTCAATCTCGCGGATCTCCTGATGAGAGTTGGCCAGGTCCAGGAGGCCGCGGGGGTCCTCAAGACCGGCCTCGCGAAGGTGCCGGCCAGCATCCCCATGCGGGCGGGCCTCGCCGCCATCGACATCGGCCGCGGGCACCCCGAACTGGCCGTCGAGACCCTCAAGCCCCTCGCCACGCAGTTCGGGCAGAAATACAGTCAGCAGCCGGAACGGATCGACCAGCTCCGGCTGTACATGCCTTCGGTCCGCATCTACGCCTTGGCGCTGTACACCATCGGCAGGTACGACGAGTCGCTCGACTGGGGCATGAAGCTGTGGGCCATCGACCCCACCGACGTGGCGAATGCGAACAACATGGCCTGGCTCCTGGCGACCGAAAAGAAGGATTACGTCCGGTCCCGCGAGATGATCGACCGGTGCAAACGTCTCGTGCCGAACCACTCGCAAGTGCTGGATACCTCCGGCTGGATCTCCTTCCTCGAGAACCGCGTGGACGACGCCACCGCCGACCTGCTGGCCAGCATCAAGAACGGCGATAATCCGGAGGCGCGGTACCACCTGGGCCGGGTCTACGAGGCGCGCCTGCGCCCGGACGAGGCACGCTCCGAGTATCAGAAGGCCCTCGACACCGGCCTGAAGGGCAAAGAGAAGGCCGATGCCGAGAAACGCTTGAAACAGTTGGCCTTATCGCCAAAATAGGCGGCGGCGGTAAAATCTATCGGCGCGCCGCCGCCGGGACGCTATAATCGTTGACCGTCAAGAGAAGGAAAACCAAAAATGTCTCAACAACCCACCTTGGCCGCGCCGTCCTCTCTCAGCGTGTTGACGCCGGCGGACGTTTGGCGCATCATCCGCAAACGCCTCGGCCTCATCATCGCGTGCTTCGTCGTTTTCGGCCTGGGCCTCACCGGAGGCCTGGTGGTGTGGTACTGCCTGTGGCCCTCGTACACGGCGGTGGGCGTCATCGAGTTCGAGCCCGGCCAGGGCCAAGGGACCGGCATGGTCGGCATCCAGCAGGAACCAGGCGTGCCCGTCGCCTTGTTCGATGCCTACGTGCAGGCCCAGGTGCTTGCCATTCACAACAACCGCGTCCTGGATGCCGTCATTGAGCAGCTCAAGGGCAAGCAGCAGCTGTTCCGCGAGCCGAACGCCAGCCACAAGCTCGGCCTGGAGCTGGAGGTCAATCACCTGCTCAACACGCAGACGGTCTTCGTCAGCCTGACCGGCCGCGACCGGGAGCAGGTGCAGATGATCGTCGCCGAGATTCTGAAGCAGTACACCGATCAACTCAAGACCGATCGATCCCAAGCCGACGCCGAGCGCCAGCGCGACCTGCGGCTCGAGCGCGACGACCTGCGCAAGCAGCTCGACGACCTCGGCCGCCGCCTGGCCTCCTACCGCGGAGAGTCCAACATGATCGTTGCCGATGAGCGGGCCAGCGAGCAGCTCGCCCGTCTCACGGTCCTCGTTCGCCAACTCTCCGATGCCCAGGTTATCCTGGCCGAGACCAACGCCGCCTGGACCCAGTTCCAGGAACTCAAGAAGCTCTCGGACGAGGGGAAGGACTACACGCCCGTCATGCTGGCCTTTCCGGAGATCATGGAGACGCTCCGCAGAGACGAGACGATCACCAACCTGAGCGCGAACCTGGCCCGCTTCAACCAGGAACTCCAGAGCATGAAACAGCGGTTCGGACCGAAGTACGAAGGCCTCCGCCGGCTCGAAACCGCCGCCCAGGTTTCCAGAAACGACTATGAGGCGAAGCAGAATGAAGTCCTCGGCCAGCTTTTCCAGCAGGTGGCCGCCACGCTGAAGAGCAAGAACGACCGCGCCAAGGCCGCGGAGGCCGAGCTTCAGGCCCGCGTGGCCGAGGCCCGCGCCGCCGCCGTCGACAACGCCAAGATCACCGCCGAATTCCGCGGCCGCGAGGCGGAATACCAGCGGGTCCAGTCGCTTTACAACACGGTCATGGACGGCTTGGAGCGCATGCGCATCATCGCGGCGCTCAGCCGGCCCAACGTCCGCATCGCACAGTCCCCCCAGATCCCCATCGATCCGTCCGAGCCGCGGCTCGTCATCTACATTCCGGCCGCGATCATCTTCAGCATCCTGCTCGGCCTGGGCCTCAGCCTCCTTCTGGAACTGCTGGACACGCGCATCCGGACGCCCTCCGACATCACGCGCCAGATCGGCGTGCCCCTCCTGGCCAACATCCCCGACCTGTCGGAGGACGAACGGCTCTCGTTGGACACCAACATCGCCCTCGTCAGCCAGGCGGTGCCGCAATCGCTCATGGCCGAGTCTTTCCGCCAGTTGCGCACCAGCCTCCTGTTTGCCTCGGATCAGCCGGTCCGGAGCCTCCTCGTCACCAGCGCCAACCCGGGCGACGGCAAGTCGATCGTGGCCACGAACCTGGCGATTGCGATGGCCCGCGCCGGTTCCCGCGTCCTCCTGATCGACGCCAACTTCCGCCGGCCGACCCTCGCGCGGGTCTTCGATGTCCCCGAAAGCGTCGGCCTGTCGAACGTCCTGGTCGGCATGAACACCGCCGCCGAGGCGATCCAGGCGACCTCGGTGGAGAACTTGGACGTGCTCCCCGCCGGCGTGACGCCGCCCAGCCCGGCGGAACTCCTGGGGTCGCAAAGCATGCGGCAGTTGATCGTGGACCAGGGCAAGAAGTACGACCGCGTCATCATCGACGGCGCGCCGATGCTGGTGGTGGCCGATAACTACCTCCTGACGGAGGTCGTCGACGGCATCGTGCTGGTCTTCGCCGCGGGCACCAACACCCGCGGCATGGCGCAGCGCGCCACCCGCCAAGTGCTCTCCCTGCGCGGACGCGTCCTCGGCGGGGTCCTCAACCGCGTCCGGGCCACCAAGGGCGGCTACTTCCGCGAGAGCTACCAGGCGTACTACGACTACAGCGGCGCCGCGTCGCCGGCGGATCTGCCCATCGCCGCCCGGGCCGGACTCTCGACAACCCACCCTCCGGCCGAGAGCGGGCCCCAGGCGTAACGGCGCAGCGCTCGTTCGCTCCATGGTGCGCGGCGGGCAGTCTTGCCCGCCGCGCCTGTTTCCCAGGAGTTGCTTCATGGACCCTGCGGCCGCGGCGCGACCGATCAGACCTCTCGGGGCTCTGATGCACGGAGGTACGCCATCCACGGCCGCCACGCCGGCGCCGCTTGCCATCGGCGTCCTCGGCATCTTCCATGCAGCCCTGATGGCTGTGGTGGTCTTTGGGCCGACCGTTTTCGGCAGCCTGCATCGCTTCGGTTCCTTTGATCTTCTGCTGGTGGTCTGGCTGCTCCTGACCTTGTGGGTGGTTTCGGGCCTCGTGGGCGGGCCGCTCCGGCACCTGCGCACCCCCCTCAACCTCTGCCTGTGGGGACTGCTGGTGCTGGTCCTGCTGCAAGTGCTGCCGCTGCCCCTCGTGGACGGGGTCGGGCGGATGCCTGCGCTGGGGCCTGCGGCCGCCCTCTTGACCGATCCCAGCGTTGAGCACGGGTCCTGGCACAACGTGCCGTTTGCCGTCGGACGTTACAGCCTTCGCTCCGCCGCCGCCGTCGGTGTCCTCGTGCTGGCAGCCAGCGCCGCGGGCCTGTACTGGCTCGTCGGCTCGACCGTCGTGGGCCGGAAGCGCCTGCGCCTGACGACCTGGGTCGCCATCGGCGGGGTGGTGCTGTTGGCCTTCCTTGGGATCATCGTCGACGCCGGTTCCACGGCGAGGTTGACCTCGGGCGTGCCGCACCTGTCCGGGCCTGTCACGATTATCGGCGGCGACAGCCTGGTTCCCGCCCTGCTGGCTGTTCTTCCGCTCTGCCTGGCCGCGGTGCTGCGCCCGCTCGGCTGGATGCCGCATCAGGCGCCGCGCTGCCGCCAGTCGCGGTGGGGTTGGCTCAGCCGAGGCCCGTTCATCTGGCCGGCGATCGGCATCGTGCTGACGGCGATCATCGGGATCGCCCTGGGCATGAGCAACGTGCCCCGGCCGGTCCTCGCCCTCGGCGTCGTCCTCTCGATCGCCTTCGTTCTCGGCGGTTACGTGTGGGCCGGCCCGGGCCGACGCCACGAGCGCCGCCCCGTGCGGATCGCCCTGGCGCTGGCGGCGTGGGTCCTGGCGTCGGTATGGGGCGGGTCCGAGGTCGGCCGGGAGCGCCGGCCGGCGGCACACCCGGATGCCCACATTTCTTCATTCATCGACGCCCTTCCGGCGGCGCGCGCCCTCTTCGGTGCGGGCGCCGGCAGCCTGTCGCCCCGCGCGGTCTTCGGCGCGCCCGGCTGGCCCGCCGGTTCCGGCGACGACGCCGATACCGACGGTTACCTCTTGCTTCGCGCGGAGCTGGGAGGGGTGGGCGTTGCCCTTGTCCTGGCGGCGGCGGTCGCCTGGCTCTTCTTCATGGTCCGCGTCTGGCGCCGCCGGCGCGGCCCCTGGCCGCGGACCGCCGCCATGGTCGGTCTGGGCGCCGTGGCCGCGAACCTCCTTTATTTCCGGACGGACGCCGTGGCGCTCCTCGTGCCGAACCTGCTTGTCCTGGGCGGCGTGTTGGGCGTGGTCACCGCGTGGGCCGGGCAGGGGGCCGCGTGGCGGACGGCCCAGGGCCGGGCGTGCCGCCGCTCCGACTGGCCGCTCTTCTTCGGCGCCCTGGGGATGCTCGGCGCCCTCGGTCTGGCCGAGAGCGAGATGCTCGCCCCCGGCGCGGGGGACCCCGACCTCAGCGACAAACTCCTTCACTTCGGGACCTTTGCGGTGATGACGCTCCTGTTGTGTTCGGCGCTGGGGCGGCACCCGACGTGGGGGCGCGCCGGGTCCATGGCCCTGCTGGCCGTCCTGGCGGCGGCCGCCATGGGGGTGCTGCTGGAGTTCGCCCAGCGCTATCTCACGTACGGGCGGTCGTTTGAATATTCGGACATGGCTGTAAGTATCGCCGGTGCGTGCCTGATGGGCCTCCTGTGGTGGCTCATGCGGCGCAGTCAGGCTCCGGCCTCGCCGGCGGCATTGCCGCCGGTCTGACCGGCGCCGCCTTCGGCCTTTCGCGTCCGGGCGCGCTTCGCCTTCCTCTCGGCGGCCAGCCGGCGGGCCTCCTTTTCGCCGAAGAGGGCCTTGCGCCGCAGCAAGTGATGGTAGTGCTGCGCGAACCGGTGGGCCTCGTCGCGGACGGCCTGGAGGACCTTGAGGCCCGGGTGGGTCCGCGGCAGCCGCAGCGGCTCCGCTTCGGCCTTGCCCAGGACGTAGACCTCCTCGTCGCGCTTGGCGAGCGACACCAGGTGCGGCCGCTCGGCGCCGACGGCGGCGATGGCCGCCGCCGCCGCGTGGAGATGCCCGAGCCCGCCGTCGACCAGCACAAGGTCCGGTCGCACCGACAACTCATCCGTGAGTCGCCGGAACCGGCGGAACACCACCTCGCGCATCATCGCGAAGTCGTCCTGCCCCTCGACCGTCTTGATGCGGAACCGCCGGTACCCCGGCTTGAACGGTCGCCCGTCCAGGAACGAGACGAGGGCGCCGACGGCCTCGCTCCCCCCGAGGTTGGCGATGTCGACCCCCTCGATGCTGCGGATGGGCGTGGCCGATTCCAGGAGCGCCGTCAGGGCCTTCATCCCCTCGGCCGGGTCGAACGTCGGCGCGAAGACCTCGGGCTGGAGGTTCTCTTCGAGGCTGCCGCGCCGGCTCAGCGACTCGATCGCGCGAAGCTGGTCGCGGAGGGCGGCCGCCTCCTCGAACCGCACGTTTCTCGCCAGGTACTTCATCTCGCGCGTCAGGTCGCGGATGACCTGCGTGCGGCTCCCTTCCAGGAACCGCATCAGCCGCACGAGGCTCTTGCGGTACGCCGGCCGGTCGATGTGGCCGGCGCAGGGGGCGGTGCACCGGTGGATCGGGAACAGGAGGCAGGGGCGATAGTAGCGGCGGTTCGGGTCCTCCTCGCGGATATCGAGCGCGCAGGTGCGGAACCGGAAGACCTTCTGGAGCTCGCCGATGGCCGTCCGCAGGCCCGCGGCGCTCGTGAACGGGCCGTAGAGCTTCGTCCCATTGGCGGCCGGCGTGCGCGTGAAGGAGACGCCGGGGAACGGCTCCCGGATGGTGATTTCCAGATAGGGGAACGTTTTGTCGTCCGTCAGGCGCGCGTTGTACTTCGGGTGGACGTCCTTGATGAGCCGCGCTTCCTGCAGCAGCGCGTCGACCTCGCTCTCGGCCGGCAGGAACTCGACGTCGGCCACCTCGGCGATCATCTGCTCCTTCTTCGGCCCGAGCGCCGCCGACGGCTGGAAGTACTGGCTGACCCGCTCGCGCAGGCGCACCGCCTTGCCGACGTAGAGGATGCGCCCCCGGTCGTCCTTCATCAGGTAGACGCCGGGCGTTTTCGGAAAGGACCGGATTTTCTCGGTCAAGGCCTGCTGGTCCACGGCGCACCCGCCTCAGGTCAGCGGCGTTCCCGTCGAGAGCCGCACGCCGACGTACAGGCCGATGTAGAGGCCCAGGAGAAGCACCACCAGTGCGCTCACGAAGCTGTAAAAGCGATGCTGCAAGACGAACCCGGCCCACGAGAAGTAGAGGATCAGCGATGAAAGCGTGGCCAGCCCCAGCGCCCAGTCGGCCAGCGTCCGCGCCTGCCGCCAGGCGTCTCCGCCGAAAGCCGGCGACAGGGCCAGCGCCACGGCAAATCCCAGCCCCACCAGCCCCAGGATGGCCGAGCACGCCCGCGCCGGGGCCGCCAGGTTGAAGATCTCCCCCCGGATCGCATGCAGGCGGTTCCCGATGCCCAGCCACACCAGGGCCGACACCCCCATGACGAGGGCGTTGATGCTCAGCCGGTAGGCGTCCCACTGGGTCGGGTGCACCTTGTTGTGCCACACCGCCAGAACGGCCAGCGTGACCATGAGCACCGCGGGGTAGAGCATCTCGCCCCGCAGCCACACGAACGACCAGGCGAGGAACACCACCGCCATGATCAGAAGCATGACGAGCGCCTCGGCCGTCGCCAGGCGCAGCGCCGCCAGCAGCGCGCCGACGAAACAGGAGACGACCGCCAGCGTGAAAATGGTCGTCGAGGCCCGGCGCTCCTCGCGGTACAGGGCGCACGTCCGCGACAGCAGGGCCATGAACTTCGCCTCGTACAGGTACACCAGGAGGTGCGACGCCCCGTACCCCGCCACAGCGCAGATCAGGTACCCATACAGGTCCCCCGTGTGCCCGAAGAGACCCGCGTAGGCCGTGGCCATGACGCCGAACACGTAGAACAGGAACGTCCGGGCGGTGTGGCGGACAAGCCACATCGACAGCAGGAACGCCAGCAGGGCCGCGAGCCACCCCGCGAGCCCCCACAGCGGCCCCAGGAGCTCCAGCGTGGGGCTGTTCCCGTCAAATAGGAATTGTGCATACGTACGTATCTCTTGAACGGAGAGGTAGGCGGCCAGCACCAGGGTCGTGGCCATGCCCGTCACGGTCAGCGGCAGCGACTGCCGCCGCGCGGTGCGGTCCGAGGCCGTGCGCTTCAGCACCTCGCGCACCACCAGGGCCGCCGCCAGCCAGGCGATGGCGGCGGCCGCCGTCACCTGGATGAACCGGTGGTGCCAGAGGATCGGCTGGGCGCCCGACCCGAGGTGCCCGAGCGCCGCCGCACCGCCGGTCGCCAGGAGGGCCACGAGGTAGTTCACCCAGGCCGGGGCCCGATGGACGTGGGCAAGGGCCAGCACCGCCGCCGCGATCAGGAGGTCCCATCCGAGAAACTTCGCGTCAAGGGGCGACGGGACGAACGGCTCGGCGAGCAAGGCCGCTGCCGCCAGCGCCACGCCCGCCAGGTACAGCGCCCGCGGGAAGCCACGGGTCGCCGGCGGCGTGAGGAGGGGCTTCAGGAGCCCCGCCAGCAGCGCGGACCCCAGGGCGATGGCCAGCAGCACCGTGGGGTACCGTCCCGCGTAGCCCGGCGCCTGGTCGCCCCCAAGCACCGCGAAGGCCGCCAGCGCCGCCAGGCCCGCGCTCACGCACGAGAAGCCGAACAGGTCCGCCTGCCGCAGGCCGATCGCCGACTCCAGCAGCACCGCCCACCACACGCCCAGCGCCCAGACCGTGTGCCACGACGTCCCGTGCCACACCGCCACGTACCCCGCCCCCATCGCCGCGAGGCTCGCCACGAGCAA
>JAPLML010000112.1 GCA_026387055.1 Planctomycetota bacterium
CGGGTGCATGACCGTAGTTGCGGTGGCCGATTGGCCGATGAAGAGGGGTAGGACGTGCCGAGGCCCGTGGGAGGCGGGTCTGGAACGGCCAATCAGGAGGATGGGACATGGCGGCCGAGTCATTGGATGGCAAGCGTGCGGAGTTTGTGTCGCGTGCGCGGGAGGCGTTTGACCGGATGTTCGGGGCAGACGGGCAGAACGGCCTGGTGACGTTCGCCCAGCGGGAGGATCGGGCCTGCGAGGTCACCGACGAGTTGGCGCGGTGGCTGATGGCCGAGCACATCGCCTTGGACCCGTCGGGGCCGTCAAGCGTGGAGGCGGACTGTCCCCTCTGCAGCGGTCCGGTGCGGTACGAGTCGGCGGCGCAGGCCCAGGTGGAGGTCCGAGAGTTCCAGACGCGCCGGGGAAAGATCGAGTACCGCCGTGCGGCGGCGCGGTGTCCGCGGTGTCGAAAGATTTTTTTCCCTGCTTGACGGGCGTCTGGGCCTGGGGACGGAGGGCTACAGTGCGGCCCTGCTCGTGAAGATTGAGTACGCGGGGGCCAACGAAGGCTCGTTCCAGCAGGCGTCGGAGGCCTTGGGGCGTCTGGCGGAGTTCTCGATCAGCGCCAAGCACGTGCAGCGGATCACGGAACGGTTGGGCCGGGAGCGGGTCGGGGAGCGGGACCGGGATGTGGAGCGGATGAAAGCCGGACGGCTGACGCCGACGCACGCCCAGCCGCCGCGTGTGGTGGCCGTTCATCTCGATGCCGGCAAGATTCAAGTGCGTGCCGAGGATGGCGGGCCAGGGGTGCGCGAGCCGCACTGGTCGGACACGAAGGTGGCGTGTTTTCTCACGTACTGCGCGCCTACGGGCAACAAGGACCCCCAACCTCAGCCGCCGAAGACGTTTCTGGACCCGCCGCGGGTGATGCGGTTGTGCCAGGAGATGCACGAGGTGCGGTCGAATCCGGCGACGCATCCGACGGCTGCCAAGGCCCCCCGGACGCCGGCACGCCGGTTCTATCAGGCGAAGTGCAGGGCCATCGTCGGCGACGGGGGCAACTGGATCGAACCGCTGGGCCAGATGCACTTCCCGGAGTGGGAGCAGATCCTGGATTTCCTGCACCTCTTGGTGCATTTGTACGCGGCGGCGACGGCAGCGTATCGGAGCCAGGCCAAGCGGGCATGGCAACTCTACGAACGGCTGCTGCGGGCGGCCTGGGCCGGCCGGGTCCAAGAGGTGGAGGCGATGCTGGCGCAACAACTCCAACGCCTGGGATGGCCCTCGACGACAGGGCCGCCCGAGGAATCGCGTCAGGTGGTGGCCGACACGCTGGCGTACGTGAAGCGCAACCGGCAACGGATGGATTATCCGCGATACCGGCGGCAAGGACTGCCGGTCACGAGCGCGGCGGTGGAGTCGCTCATCAAGCAGGTGAACCACAGGGTCAAGGGCACCGAGAAGTTCTGGGTGCGTGGCGGGGCCGAGGCCGTCCTGGCGGTCCGCGCGGCCTACCTCAGCGAGGACGGCCGCGCCGAGGCGTTCCATGACCATCGCCCGCGAGGCCGTGCCGTAGGCCGCGGCCGCCTCCGCCCGGCCGCATGAACGGTCATGCACCCTACCGCCGCGGCGGGGGCAAGTCAATAAATCAAGATGGTTTTCTACGGCAGGCCCGAAAGGCGGCGCAGGGCCGGCTAGCGACGGATGCGCGTGAAAGCCTCCGTCTGCCCCTTGATGGCCCGCTCGGTCGGCAGGCGTTCCATGGAACTGGCGCCATAGAAGCCGTCGACGCCCTTGCAGTGCTTCAGGATGAACGTGGCGTCGGGCGGCTCGGCAATGGGCCCGCCGTGGCAGAGCACGATCACGTTCTTGCGGACGGATTTGGCCGTCCGGACGATCTCGTCGATCAGCGGCACGCACTGCTCGAGCGTCTTGGCCGTCTTGGCGCCGATGGAGCCGGAGGTGGTCAGCCCCATGTGGGCCACCAGGATGTCGGCCCCCGCTTCGGTCATCTGGCGGGCCTCGGCCGTGTCGAAGACATAGGGGGTGGTCAGCAGGTCCATCTCGCGGGCCAGGCGGATCATCTCCACTTCCTTGCCGTAACCCATGGCCGTCTCTTCCAGGTTGGCGCGGAGGCGGCCGTCTATCAGCCCTACCGTGGGGAAGTTTTGCACGCCCGCGAACCCGACGGCCTGGACCTGCTGGAGGAACTTGTCCATGAGGCGCATCGGGTCGGTGCCGCACACGCCGGCCAGCACCGGGGTCTTCCGCACCACGGGCAGGACCTCGTTGGCCATCTCCAGCACGATGGCGTTGGCGTCGCCGAAGGGCATGAGGCCCGCCAAGGAGCCGTGGCCGGCCATCCGGCACCGGCCGGAGTTGTACAGGACGATGAGGTCGATGCCGCCGGCCTCCTCGCACTTGGCGCTGAGGCCGGTGCCCGCCCCGCCGCCGATGATCGGCTGGCCACGGGCGATCTTCTCACGAAACCGCTTCAGGACACTCGCTCTCGTCTCGGCCATGTTTGGTGCTCCTTATTCTGAAGGTTGGTTGTTCATCTCGATGACCGGGATGTCCTTGCGGAGGTTCTTCTTGAGCGCCTCGAACAGGGCCTGGTTCGCCTCGGGCAGGTGGAACGGCTGGCCTTCCAGGTCGATCATGCTCACGCCCTTCAGGGGCACCAGGACGGTGACCGGCCCCGTGCTCAGGTTGAGTTTCCCGGCGATGATCTCTCCGATGCGGCGGCACTCCTCGGCCGTCGTGCGCATGAGGGTGACGTTGGGGTTGTGCCGATAGAAGGTGCGGCCCCTGAACTGGGCGGGCACCGTCTCGGGCGCCCCGAAGTTCACCATGTCCAGGCACCCTGGGGCGACAATGGCGGGCACGCCTTTCCTGGCGGCGGCCTCCAGTCGCGTGGGCCCGGCCGTGAAAACGCCGCCCACGACCTCGTCGGCCCATTCCGTGGTGGTCACATCGAGCACGCCCGCCACCAACCCCGCCTCAATGAGGCTTTCCATGGTCCGGCCGCCCGCGCCGGTGCAGTGAAACACCAGCACCTCGTAGCCTGCGTTCTCGAGGATGGCCTTGGCGGCGCTGACGCACGGCGTGGTATTGCCGAACATGGAGGCGGCAAGGAGCGGCTTGTCCTTCCCCTTCGGCACCTGGGTCTCGACCATGCCGCAGATCGCCCCCGCCGCGCGGGCAAACACCTCGCGGCTCACGCGATTGATGCCGGCCACATCCACGATGCTCGGGATCATGACAATATCCTTGACGCCGACGTAACCGGAGACGTCGCTGCCGGCCACGGTCGAGACCATGACCTTGGGCACGCCCAGCGGCAAGGCCCGCATCGCGGCGCAGGCGACGGAAGTTCCGCCGCTGCCGCCGAGCGCCATCACCCCGTCGAACTTTCCTTCCGCATAGAGCCTGGGCAAGAGCGCCGCCGCGCCGCGGCCCATGGCGGCGACGGCTTCGCCACGGTCCTTCTTCCCGGCCAGCGCGGAAAGGTGGGCGCCGGCGGCCTTCGCGACTTCCTCGCGGGGGATGTCCGGCCTGACGGCCGGCGGCTCCAGGACGCCGACGTCGATCAGCAGCGTCTTGTGCCCGCGGGCCTCGATGCACTGCTTCACGAAGCCGTACTCGGCGCCCTTGGTATCGAGCGCGCCGAGAAGCGCAATCACCTTGGCCATGGGCCGTCCTTTCTCAGAACGTGTATGAGAACCGCCTGGGCCATGTGGCACACCCGCCCTCGGGTGTGCAATTCCGGCGGCAAAGCCTGTCGCCGACACGGGGCGCTCAGCCGAGGGCGGCTGAGCCACAGGGTCTTCATGCACGCTCTCACGAGTGCTCTTCGCCAGGGCCGCACGCCGGTCAGGCGGCAGGACCGTGCCCCCTACGGTTCTTCGGGCGGCTCGATCGTGACGCCCTTCATCCGCCGCAGTTCCGCCTCCGGCCCGGGCGGCGCGTAGATGGCCAGGATTCGCATCGGTTCGCTGCCGACGTTGACGGTCGAGTGGTAACAGTCCGGCGGGATGTGGACCAGGACGCCCGGGCCGATCACCTGCTCGCGCGACTCGCCGGCGACGTCGACCACTTGCCGGCCGGTGCCGGTCAGGACGAACAGGATCTCCTCGCACCCCGGGTGGTTGTGCCGCGTATGCCCCTTGCCCGGCTCAAGCTGGACGATACCGGCGCTGAACTTCTCGGCGGCCGTCACGCGCGGCTCCGAGAGCCACCAGAGCCTGCCCCAGTCAAACACCTGGGCCTCGACGTTCGCTTGCCTCACGTACGTACGTTTGGACTTGCCGCGGGCCACGATGCACCTCGTTTCTTGTGGGCGACCAACTCCAACATCCTTCCAACCGGGCGTCCGCCGAGGACCCCGTCCTTGCTGATTCTACAGGCCCTGCGTTGCTTGTCCACAAAACCCCTGCTTGCCGAGGCCGCGCTTGACATCGCGCAGGCAGCGGGTATCAATGGAGCCGGGAAGGAGGACACGCATGAGAAACCTCGCCGGGGCGGCTGCCATCCTCGCGCTGTTCGTCGCGGCATCATGCGCCGGCCGCCATGAAGGCGGTCCGCGCGGCGCCGTCCCCGGGCCGACCCATGAGGCATGGCAGCGGCACTGCGAGACCTTGAGACAGCGCGGCGACCTCGTGCGTCACTACACATTCGAGACGCCCGCCCCCGACAATCCTGTGGCCGCCAGCGTGGCGGGCGAGAACGAGCCATTGACATACGTTTCCAATGAGCCGCTCCAGGTGGTCGAGGGCCGGTGGCCGGGCAAGAAAGCGGTCCGCCTCGACAGGGGTTGCTTCGAGGGCAAGCCGTTCGAGGTGAAGGACAGGTGCTTTACCGTCGAGAGCTGGTTCCGCAAGCACGGCCAGGGGGCGGAACTGGGCAACGGGGCGACTTGCGGGATGATCCTGGCCCAAGGCGACGGTTACTGGAGCGGCCTTCGGGTATGGACGGACTACCCGGCCAGGAACCTGATCTTCGGCATCGGCCGGCCCAAACCCGGTCATGCGTTCAACCTGTCGGCCGGGGACGCCGTGCCCGACGCCGTGTGGCACCATCTGGCAGCCACGTGGGACGGCAAGGAGATGCGACTCTACCTGAACGGGCTCCTGCTGAATGCCGCCGAATATGCCGGCGCCTATACGGCGCCGAGCGGGCCTTTGAGGATCGGCTTCGCGGATGCCGGGATCGGCTCCGTCAAGATGGACGTGGACGAGGTCGCCGTCTACAACCGCGCCCTTTCTTCCGCCGAGGTCCTCCGAAATGCTCATTTTCACGTTCCCCTGCGCGGCGACGTTCAGGCCCGATTCGAGCGGGCGATGGAATCCCTCGCGAAGCGGAACTGGAGCGCCGCCGACGCCGAGTTCCAGGGGATCCTGGCCCTCCGCGGGGTCCACCCCCAGTATCGGGCGCTGGCCCGCATGGCGCTCGCCCGGACACTGGACAAACGGGGCCGAACAGACGAGGCGATAGGGCAGTATGCGAGGGTCTTCGAAGATGCCGGCGCGCCGGAAGGCTTCAGGCAGATGGCCCTGAGATTGTGCGCACCCGCTGAACGTCACATCGCCAATCCCGCGGCGCCGCGACTCGTCTACGAGCGGCTTCTCGAAGTGCCTGACGTGAGCGACGCGGAGCGAATCGGCATCCGCCTGAACCTGGCGGAGTGCTGCCTTCGCGAAGGTGACTTTGCCGCCGCCCGCCAACACGACGGCCTGCTGTCTGATTCGCCGCAACTGCCCGAAGGCGACCGCTGGAGCCTCCGTCTCCAGATTGCCCACACCTACCTGGAGGCCAGGGACTATGCGGCGGCCCGTGCCCGGTACGCGGAACTCGCCGAACGGGCCGACGCGCCACCGGACTTCAGGGCCTACGCGCTGCTGAGCGTCGCGCACACCTTCGTCCGGGAGCGCCGCTATGCGGGGGCCGCCGAGGCGTTTGCCAAGGTTCGCGATTCCGAAGGCGCACCCGAGCACCTCCGCTTGGAGGCCGGGGAGCGGATGGCGGAGATGAAACGGCTGGAGCGGGGCCTTCCGGCGCGCGACCCGGCCTCCAGCCGCGTGAAGATCGCGCCGCTGCCGCCGCCGAGCGTCACGTTCTACGTGGCCCCCGATGGCGACGACGCCGGTCCGGGCACGAAGCAGCGCCCTTTCGCCAGCCTGACGCGTGCGCGGGACGCCCTTCGGGACCTCAAGAATCGCGGCGGCCTGCCCGCCGGGGGCGCCGCCGTCCTCGTGCGCGGCGGACGGTACAACGTAGGCAAGACCTTTGAACTGACGCAGAAGGATTCAGGCACGGAGCAGACGCCCATCGTCTACGGCGCCTTTCCCGGAGAGAAGCCGGTGCTCTCGGGCGGCAGGCAGGTCAAGGGGTTCGCCCCGGTGACGGCGCCCGAGATACTGGCGCGGCTTCCGGAAGAGGGCCGCGGCAACGTGTGGCAGGCGGACCTGAAGGCCCAGGGAATCAGCGACTGCGGCAGCCTGGAGCCTCGCGGCTATGGGCTGTCCGGCTATCCCTGCCACCCGTGGGTGGATCTGTACTTCGACGGCAAGCCGATGCCACTGGCCCGGTGGCCGAACACAGGGTTCGTGAAAGTCGGGGCGGTGTACGGCGGACAGGCCGATACCGCCGAGAGCGGCAAGCCCGGCGCTTTCCAGTATGAAGGCGACCGCCCGGCGCGGTGGGGCAAGGCCAACGACATCTGGGTCTTCGGCTTCTGGTCGTTCCTCTGGGAAGGGCGCGGTGTCAGAGTAGCCTCTCTCGATCCGGAGAATCGGCGGCTCGCCACGGTCCAACCGTCGAGCTACGGGTTCCGGAAGGGCCAGCCCTACTATTACTTCAACCTCCTGGAGGAGATCGATTCCCCCGGCGAGTGGTACCTGGACCGCGAGGCGGGCGTGGTTTACCTCTATCCGCCGTCCGACGTTGCCAAGGCTGTCGTCGAGTTCCCGATGCTGGCGGCGCCTTTCCTGAAGATGGCTGACGTCAGCCACGTGGTTGTCCGCGGACTGACGTTTGAACTCGGCCGCGCCGAGGGCGCCGTGATCTCGGGCGGACGGCGCAACCTGCTCGCCGGCTGCACCTTCAGGCGGCTCGGCACCAACGGGGTGATCATCGACGGCGGCGCGGACCACGCCGTGCTTGGGTGCGACATCCACACCCTGGGCGCCGGCGGCCTGCGGGTGGCCGGCGGCGACCGCAAGACCCTGACGGCGGGCGGGCATGTCCTGGAGAACAACCACGTCTACGATTTCACCCGCGTGGACCGGGTCTATGCCCCCGCCGTGCACCTGGACGGCGTGGGCAACCGTGTCAGCCACAACCTCCTTCACGACTCACCGCACCATGGCCTGCGCGTGGAGGGGTACGACCACCTCATCGAGTACAACGAGATCCACAGCGTCGTCTACGAGTCCGACGACCAGAGCGGCATCGACATGTTCGGCAATCCCGCATACCGGGGCAACGTCATCCGGTACAACTTCTGGCACCACATCGGCAGCGGGCACGATGTGGCCGGCCAGGCCGGCATCCGCCTCGACGACATGATCAGCGGCGTGCTCCTGTACGGCAACGTCTTCTACCGGTGCTCCGGCGGGCAGTTCGGCGCTGTCCAGATCCATGGCGGCAAGGACAACCTCGCGGACAACAACCTGTTCATTGACTGCAAGTACGCCTTCAGTTTCTCGCCGTGGGGACAGCCAAGATGGGAAAGCCGATTGGACAGCAAAGACATCCGGGCCGCGATCTCCGGCGGCGGGGTCGACATCGCCCAGCCGCCGCACGCGACACGCTATCCTGACCTCGCCCGCCTGAGGGAAAACGCCGACCGCAACTTCATCTGGCGGAACTTGGCCGTCCAGTGTGGCCGCTTCAGCGTCCGCGAGTCCGGCAAGAACAGCCTGATGGACAACCACGCGCTCGCGAGCGACCCGGGCTTCGCCAGCCCGGCCCTGCGCGACTTCCGGCTGAAGGACGATTCCGCCGTCTACAACCGTTTCCCCTTCCGGCCAATCCCCTTCGAGGAGATCGGTCTCTACGCTGATCCGCTGCGGGCCACGTGGCCGGTGAAACACGCCGTCACGCCCCATTACTACCGGGAGCACTAACGTGGCAGCGCTGCTTTCGCCTTGTGCGCGTCTCTTCTGAGCCGCCGCGCCGGCGTGCTCCCTATGTTGACGCCCCAGTCGGTGCGGTGGGTGTTCTTGCCGCCGAGGAAACACTGCATCTCCGTCCGCGTGTACCCCTTCTCCCGGAAGTGCTCGATGAACTGGCGCTCGAGTCGCGCTCCTGCTCGTTGGCGGCGTCGGAAACGCCGGATTATCTTGGCTGGCCTGCGTGCTCCGTCGCGGCCCGGCGCAGCGATGAGAGCACAGGGGTCCAGTCCTTGGGGCGGGAGGGGATCGTCTGGTGAAGTGTCTCCGGCTGTAGGGGCGCCCCGCGGCGGAACTGGAAGTCGTCCTTGTGCTTCTGCCACCAAGCGTCAACCAAGGAGAAGTGATATCGCCGAACCGATGCCTCGATGTCCACCTGGCCCGGCGGCAGGAGCGGCGCCCCCGCAACCGGCTCGACGGATCGGCAGAAGTGGGAGTAGAAGCTCATGTATCGATTGTCCTTGCCATCCGGCCGGCCGGCCGGCCGGCCCGCTCCTTCATTCACTCGACGCACCGGCGGACCTCCTCGCGCATCCAGGCGTCGGTATCAAGTCTGTAATCGGCGGGGAGAATGCTCGGGACTCTCTTGAGGTAGGCTTCTATCACCGCTGGGGCACCGGAGACGTGGTAGTGGGTGCGTGGGCCGGCCTTCCAGGTCACGGCCCCTCCGCCCAAGCTGGTCACCACAACCTGGCCATCGGCCTGCCTCTTGAGCTTGGCCCCCACTACCAGCACGAACTGCCCCAGGAAGTCGTGGTCCAAACCGTTGTGCTCATCAGCGAAGAACGCACAGACGCTAGCCCCGCCCCCT
>JAPLML010000233.1 GCA_026387055.1 Planctomycetota bacterium
ACGAAGTTGCGGGCCAGCAGTCTGCCCGTGTACCTCGGTTGATGGAGGGACTATTCATGTATCGGTTCGCGCTTGTCGTACTCACCTTTGTCGCCTGTCTCGTCTGGGCCGGCTCCACCGCGCTGGCCGAGGGCGGCGACGAATTCCAGTTGCCGCCGGTCAAACTGAAGCCGGATCGTCCGACGCAGGCGAAGCCGATTCCGCCGACGCCGGACGAGCGTGCGGCGCCCCCGGCCGAGACGCCCAAGGAGCCCCCTCCCGCCGAGAAGCCGCCGGCGCCGCCCAAGGTCGCGCCGCCGGCCGAGAAGGCCCCCGAACCGCCGAAGGTCGCGCCCCCGGTGTTAGCGCCCAAGGCGCCGCCGGAAGAGCCGGTCGAGGCCCCGAAGAAGCCTCCGGAGACTCCGAAGAAGCCGCCCACGCTGGAACTGCCCACAGAGCCTCCCGCCGAGCCGACCCTGCCGCCGGTGCTGGCGAAGCCCGCCACGGCGCCGGCCAAGACCGCGAGGCCGGTTGAACTGCCCCCGGAACCGGCCCTGCCTCCGCCCGTGACGCCCAAGCCCGCGAAGGCGCCCGACCTGGCACTCCCCCCAGCGGGCCAGGAGCCTCGGCGCACCGCGGTTCAGAAGGAACTCGTCGAGGCCCAGGTCGAGCCCCAGCCCGCGGTGGACCTGGCGGGCATGGGCGAGGTCGGCCTCGTCGAGGAAGTCTCGCGGACCCGCAAGGCGTACGCGCGGGCCCTGACCGCCCTGAAGGACTACTACGTGTCTCGCGCCAACGTCGCGAAGATCCAGTGGATCGATTCCGAGCTGGCCGCGTTCGACAAGGTGCCGAAGATCCAGTACCTCGTCGTGGCGGAACTGGCGGGGCCGAACCTGCGTCCCACGCGCCACATTGAGGCCGCCGACCAGCTCTACAAGGAAGGCATCAACTACAAGGACTACCCGGCCTTCCCGCCAGGCAAGAAGGAGTACCTCAAGGTCGCCCTCGAAAAGTTCCAGACGATCATCGAGAAGTACCCCGAGAGCGACAAGATCGCCGACGCCGCCTTCCGCATGGGGGAGATCTACGGCGGCTGGTACTTCGAGGACTGGGCACGCGCGGTCCAGTCGTACGAGCGGTGCTGGCAGTGGGACCCGGCCACGCCGAACCCCGCCCTCTTCAATGCCGCCAAGATCTACGACGACAAACTGAAGAACCGCGTGAAGGCGGTCGAACTGTATAACCGCGTCGTGGCGGAGTCGAAGATCGAAGACCACGTCAACCAGGCCCAGGACCGCATCCGGGCGCTGACGGGGAAGTAGCCGGACCGCCCCGATGGGAGTCGGGGTGGAAACCGAGTTCAGGCACGGGCTGTGTCGGGACCCCTCGAGGGGGCGCCGGCGCAGCCCGTTTCTTCGGCGCCGCTCGCTTTAAGCGTTGAATCCGCGCCGCACCACCGATAGACTCCGTAAAGCAGCGAAGCGAGCCCGCCGCGGGAGCGGCGGGTCACCCGAATCAACCGCCAGGCTTGGTATCGCCGAAGAGGCATCGAATTGTGACATCGCCCGTCCGTGCCGGCATCGGGTTCGACATCCACCGCCTCGTCGCGGGGCGGCGGCTCATCCTGGCGGGCGTCGAGGTGCCGCACGAGCGCGGGGCGCTCGCCCACAGCGACGGCGACGTCGTGCTGCACGCGGCGGCCGACGCCATCCTCGGCGCCGCGGGACTCGGCGACCTGGGCGAGCATTTTCCGGACAGCGACCCGGCGTGGAAAGACGCCGCCAGCGCCGCCATCCTCGGGCGCGTGCTCGAGATGGCCCGTAAGGCCGGCTGGACGCCCACGAGCGCCGACGTCAACGTGTTCCTGGAGCGGCCGAAGCTCATGGCCTACAAGGCCGCCATGCGCAAGCGCCTGGCCGAGCTTCTCGGCCTGCCGCCGGATGCCGTGGGCCTGAAGGCGCGGACGATGGAAGGCCTCGGCCCCATCGGCGCCGGCGACGCCGTCGCCGCCCAGGCCGTGGTTATGCTTGCTCGGGCAGGCAGCATTTAGCCGTCCGCCGCGGCGGACGCGTGTTTTCGAGTGAGGTCATTGTGGATCCTAGCCAACACAACCTGCAGGTGTACAACACGCTCTCGCGACAGCGCGAGAAGTTCGCGCCGCTCGATCCCCCCCGTGTCGGCATGTACGTCTGCGGGCCGACCGTCTACGGCGACGCTCACATCGGCCACGCCAAGAGTTACGTCTCGTTCGACGTCATCGTGTGCTACCTGCGATACCTGGGCTACCGCGTGACCTACGTTCAGAACATCACCGACGTGGGCCACCTGACCGACGACGCCGACGAGGGCGAAGACAAGGTCGAGCGCAAGGCCAAGGCCGAGCGGGTCCATCCGATGCAGGTCGCCGAGGACTACACGCGGCGGTACTTCGAGGACATGGACCGGCTGAACGTCCTCAGGCCCGACATCAGCCCGCGGGCCTCAGGGCACATCATCGAGCAGATCGAACTCGTGAAGCGGCTCCTCGCCGCCGGGCACGCCTACGAGGCGGGCGGCAGCGTGTACTTCGACGTGGCGAGCTGGCCCAAGTACGGGCGGCTCTCCGGCCGCACGGTCGGCGAGATGCAGGCCGGGGCCCGCGTCGAGGTGAGCGCCGAGAAGCGCGCGCCCGCCGACTTCGCCCTCTGGAAACGGGCCGAGCCGGGCCACATCATGCAGTGGCCCAGCCCGTGGGGGATGGGCTTCCCCGGCTGGCACCTCGAATGCTCGGCGATGAGCATGAAGTACCTCGGCGAGTCCTTCGACATCCACGGCGGCGGCATGGAGAACCAGTTCCCCCACCACGAGGACGAGATCGCCCAGGCCGAGGCCGCCACCGGCAAGCCGTTCGTCCGGTACTGGCTCCATAACAACATGGTGACGGTCAACGGCCAGAAGATGGGCAAGTCCCTCGGGAACTTCATCACGCTGCGCGACGCCTTTGCGAAGTGGGACCCGATGGTCCTAAGGATGTTCATCCTTCAGAGCCATTACCGCAGCCCGCTGGACTTCTCGGACGAGGCGCTACTGGGAGCTGTGGAAGGCTACGAGCGACTGGCTCGCGCATACAAGTCCTTAACAGAAGGAGTACTTGACTCTACCCAAGGAGCGGCAGAAGAAGAGGCCGTGCAGGCGATTGCGGCAATCCAGACACAGTTTGACCAGGCAATGGACGAGGATTTTAGCACCCCAATTGCTCTGGGTGCACTTTTCGACTTGGCGCGAGAGACCAACAGGCTACTGCAGAAACCGCGCACACTGGGCACTTTCGCAGCGCTGGGCCTTACCTATATCCAACTCGGAGTCAATGTCCTCGGATTGAAATATGGCGGCAAGACAAAGCCTACTCAGGTTTCTGGGGATAAGCCTGTGAAGATTGCGCGTACAACTTGGGCTGAATCTGTACTCTCGATCGACCCCTCGCAGTTGCCGCAGCCTCTTCGCAGGGACATTGAGCTTCTCCGACAAGGAATCCTCGAAGAGAAGGCACAGGAAGACACGGGTCATCTTGGCGAGCTGGCTCCTGGGCTCATCGAAGCGCTCGTGGACCTCCGAACGGACGCCCGCAAGGCAAAGAACTTCGCCCAGGCCGACGCCATCCGCAAACGCCTTGACGAGATCGGGATCATCCTTGAGGATACTCCCGAGGGCACCAAGTGGCGGTTCAAGTAGTCAGCCCCCAACGGGGGCGACTGTACTCTAGCCACGGGTTTCAACCCGTGGAAGGCGAGCGGGATAACACCGTTGTTCTTTCTGTCTGAGCCCCTTCAGGGGCGATTGAACGGCGTTCAGGCGCCCCGTTGGGACTTCAAGAGAAAGGAATAATGGCGGGCCGCGTTCCACGGGCTTGCGCCCGCGGCTACTATCAAACGCCCCGTTGGGGCTGACGAAGTGCGATCGTTCAGCCGTCGCCGGTACGGCGACGAGCAGTACCCGCGGCCGTACCGGCCGCGGTAAACGCGGCACGCCGTTGCCGTTCATTACGCATTTGGCATTTCGCATTTTCCCCCGCCGGTGTAGAATCAACGCGTCGATTTCCCCAAGTGGAGGGCGTGCCCATGACCTTCCGATGGCTTCCCGTTGCCGGCCTGCTGCTCGCGATCGCCTGCGCTTTGCTCGTCCGTGCGGATGACAAGGCCGACAAGGCAGCGCTCACGCGAAGCCTGTGGCCGAAGGAGCGGATCGAGGCCGCCCTGAAGGCGGTCGAGAAGCAGCGGGCCGAGGGCCTCCTCAGCGAGGCGTCGTTCAGGCGGCGCCAGGCGATGCTCCAGGCCCGCCTGGCCGGGACGTACGAACCCGAGTCGCTGGCGGTGACCGACCCGCCCCTGAACTTCATCCAGAACGGCGGCTTCGAGCAGATCAACAAGAACTCCGGCAAGAAGCGCTCGCGCTGGCTCTGGTGGGGCGGATGGGACTGGGGCGGTGACTACGAGAACTCGTGGGAGGACCGGCCCGCGTACGTCCACTCGGGCCAGTACTCCGCCCGCATCGCGTGCACGGGCACGAAGGGCCGCATCGGCATCAACACGCCCGGCCTGCCCGCCATCCCCGGCGCCACGGAGTACACCTTCACCTTCTGGGCCAAGGGCGAGGGCGACAACATGCTCTTCGTGAACTTCGAGGAAGGCGCTAGGGGCGAGATGCGCGAGAAGATCGGCCCGGACTGGAAACAGTACACCGTCCGCGGCAAGCCCGAGCCCGGCAAGCCCACCTACAATGTTTATTTCTACAGCATCGGCGGGGGAACGATCTGGCTCGACGACGCGGCGCTGGTGCCGGTGGGCGGGAAGATCGACGAGTGATAATGCGAAATGCATAATGCGAAATGCGAAATGAACATCCAACGACAGTGGCGTCGGCTGGCACCGTTTAGCCGCGACCCGAAGGGGAGCGCGGGGACGCGGCAAGGCAGGAGATACGGCATGTATCGACA
>JAPLML010000282.1 GCA_026387055.1 Planctomycetota bacterium
GAGGGCCACGAGGATCGCCGCCAGGGCCAGCAGTTGCAGGAAGAGGAGGATGTTGCGGCGCAGACGCTGGAACGGCGCGTTGACCTGGAGGTCCTGCACCGCCCGCTTCCACAGGAGCGTGCTCGAGACGGGCATGTCGCGGCGCTTGAGCTTGAGGAAATACAGGAGCACCAGCGCCGGCACCGCCACCGCCGCCGCCACGAGACCCGTCATGGGTGACAGCCAGTCCATACGTTTCCCAGGCCCTTCCCTATTCCCACGGGGTGGCACGGTCACGCGCCGTTGCGTGGCCGTGCTGCCCCATCGCCGACCGTGCAGGGCCACGCAACGGCGCGTGACCGTGCCACCCTGTCACCCCAGCAGCCGGCACCGGCGAAGCTGGTCAAGGACCAACCGCTCGACCGACTGCGCCGAATCGGTCAGCACGTACGTCGCCCCGCGGCGCGTGCAGAAGTCCTTGATCCCGTTACAGTACGCCGCCAGGTTCCGCTGGTAATGCTCCAGGAGCGCCCGCGTGACCGTGACCTCCGCGGCATCGGCGTCTTCCACATCCACGAGGCGGAGGTCGCCCCCGAGCGAGGGCTTCCGCTCCTCGGGGCTGAGCATCTGGATCACGCACAGCTCGAACCGGTCGCTCACGAGGCGCTTCAGGCCCGTCTCGAAGCCTTCCTTGAAGAGGAAGTCCGACATCACCACCGTGACGCCGGACCCCATGCGCGTGGCGGTCCACTGGCGGCACGCCTTCTCGAAGTGCGACAGGCCCTCCGCCTTCGCCGCGAGCAGCATCTCCGCCATTTCGTTGACGCAGTTTCGGCCGCGCATGTGCCGCATCTGCCCCGCCAAGCCGTCGGCGAACGTGCACAGGCTGACGCGGTTGTTGTTCACCAGGCCCACGTACGCCAGGGCCGCCGCCAGCCGCTTCAGCGCCAGGTCTTTCGGCGGATCGCCCATCGCCACCGACGCGCTGGAGTCGACGAGGATGTGCAGGCTCAGGTCCTGTTCCTCCAGGAAAAGCTTGAGGAAGAGCTGGTCCAGGCGGCCGTAGATGTTCCAGTCGAGGAACCGCACGTCGTCGCCGTGGGCGTACTGGCGGTGATCAGCGAACTCGACGCTCTGGCCGCGGCGCTTGCTGCGGCGCTCGCCCTTCAGGCGGCCCCGGAGGACCTTGCGGCTCTGGATGTCGAGGCTGTCGAGCCGCGCCATGAACCGGCTGTCCAGGAGGTCGGTCAGCCGCCGCTCGCGGGTTGGCATCGCCTGGGCGCTCATGACGTTTTGGCCGCCTCCTCGACCGACCGCGGCGTCTTCTCGAGGATCTCGCGCAGAAGGTTGTCGTTGTCGACGCCCTCGGCCTGCCCCTCGAAGTTCAGGATGATCCGGTGCCGCATCGACGGAAGGTACGATTGCGCGACGTCGTCGAAGCTGACGTGGTATCGGGTGTCGAGCATGGCCCGGACCTTGGCCGAGAGGATGACTCCCTGCACGCCGCGCGGCGACCCGCCGAAACGCACGAAGCGGTTCGCCGACTCGATCGCGAACTCGCCCTGCGGGTGCGTCGCCAGGACCAGCCGGATCGCGTAGTCCTTCACGTGCGGCGCGACCACCACCCGCTGCACGAGGTGCTGGGCGGCGACGATCCCCTGCCCGTCGAGGATCGGCCGGGCCTGCGGGTTCTGCCCCGCCGTCGTGCGGTCGACGATCGCGTGCAGCTCTTCGCGCGAGCTGTACGGCACCAGCAGCTTGAACATGAACCGGTCGAGCTGGGCCTCGGGCAGCGGGTACGTGCCCTCCTGCTCGATGGGGTTCTGCGTCGCCAGCACGATGAACGGGTACGGCAGGTCGTACGTCTTGCCGCCGACGGTCACCGACCGCTCTTGCATGGACTCGAGCATGGCCGACTGCGTCTTGGGCGTGGCCCGGTTGATTTCGTCGGCCAGGATGCACTGGTGGAAGATCGGCCCCGGCTGGAACTGGAACTGCCGGCGCCCGGTGCCGGGGTCCTCGGTCACGAGGTTCGTGCCCACGATGTCGGCCGGCATGAGGTCGGGCGTGAACTGGATGCGCCGGAACGTGAGCGTGAGGGCCGAGCTCAGGGTCCGCACCAGCAGCGTCTTGCCGAGCCCCGGCACGCCCTCCAGGAGGACGTGTCCGCCCGAGAGGAGGCAGACGAGAACGTTCTCCACGACGTCGGTGTGGCCGACGATGACCTTGCCGATCTCATCGCGCAAGGTGACGAACGTCTCGCGGAACTGGCGGCACTGCGCTTCGACTTCCCGCAGGTTCTCTGCCATGGCTGACCCTTTCTGTTCAGTTGTACGCGTATCGCGAGTGTGCCATTGTCCCGATAGCAGGGGTGGCACGGCCGGCTTGTCCGGCCGTGGCAGAGCGCCGGCCACATCCCCCACGGCCGGACAAGCCGGCCGTGCCACACCTGCCGGGATACGCCAAACACGTACGTTCAGTTCGCGTCCGGCTCGCCCTTGTCTTTTTCCTTCCGAGCGCGGCGCTTGGCGCTCAGGAGTTGGTCGATGTGGCCGGCGCCGGCCGGCGGCGCCTGGGCCGATGTCTCCTTCTTCTCCGCTGCCGGCGGCGGCGCGGGCGGAATCGGCGGCGCAACGTCCGGCATGGCCGCCGCCACACCGGCCGGCGCCTCGAACCGGCGACCCCCGTCGGGATCGGCCGCGCCGGGCTTCATGCCCTTGCGCAGCTGGAGCGTGCGGGTGCGAAGCTGCGTGAGGCGGGCCTCCTCCTCCGTCGAGCGCTTGGCGAACGGCCGCTTCACGAAGGCCACGACCCGCGCGGCCCCGGCGCGGAAATCGATCGCCAGGCGCCGCACCGCCACGTCGGTCAGGAAGAGCGCCACCCACGCGATCGCGAGCACCGTCATGAGCGGCACGGGCGTCTCGGGAAACTTCAGGCCCTGGCGCGCAAAGAGGTCCGCGCCTTTCGCCTCGGCCGGCATGATGCGGCCCCCCGTGTCGCGGGCCACCTCGGCCAGCAGGGCCGCGTTGTCCGAGAGGTCGCGGAACTCCGGCGCGTACGGCACCGTGATGACGCTCTGGACCATGCCGCCGCCTTCGCCCTCGCCCGCCTTCTTGTAGCGGAGGCTGGCGAGGTAGCTGCCCGACTGGCCTGCCGTGAAGCCGGCGCGGTACTGGCCCGGCCCCACCTGCACGAGCTCCAGGTCCCGCGCCTTCATGTCGGGGCCGACCACGCGCCCCGTGATGCCCGAGAACTGGACGAAGTTGCCCTGCCGGTCGAGCGCCTCGGCGGTCAGCGTGACCTGGCGCCCCTGCACGTCGGCGAAGACCACGCAGTCGGCCGACTGCTGGCTCTTGGCCGCCCAGCGGACGGTCTGCTCCCAGAACCGCGCGAAGCCGCCCCACCGCAGCCACCGGCTCGCCCACCGCGCGTCGGCCGAGCTCGTGAACGCGGCGCACCGCCCGACGCCCGACTGCCACCCCGCGAGGATCGGCTCGTCGTCGGGGCCGAGCATCAGGAGCTCGGCCAGGCCCCCGCGCGGGCCGGTCAGGACGTAGCCGTCGAGCGCCGGCACGGCGTCCAGGCCGCGCACCACCTCGTTCAGGCCGCTCGCGATCTTCGGCGTGAACGTCTCCTCGTTGATCAGCGCGCGCTTGACCGTCAGCGCCTCCTTGATGAAAATCTGCGGCAGCTCGTTGGGGTCCTTGACGTTGTAGAACCGGCCGCCCGTGGCCTGGGCGATGCGCATGAGGCTTTGCACATCCGTCGATGAGTGCGGGAACACCGCCACGCCCGTGCACGTGATCCCGGCCTCCTTGAACTGCGCCAGGAGCTGGTTCGAGGGCGGCGTCGGGTCGCCGTCGCTGATCAGGATGACGTGCTTCTGCCCCGCCTTGCACGCGCTCAGGGCCTCGTGGGCCGCGACCATCGGGGCCTTGAAATCGGGCATGTCGCCCATCTGCATGTTCTTGATGGCCGCCAGGATCGCTTTCTTGTCGCCGACCAGCCCGAGCGGGTAGTCCCACAGGCCGCCGGTGCTCCAGGCGTAGCTGACGACGCCGGCGAGGTCCAGGCGGCTCAGCGTGTTGACGGCGGCCGCCGCCACCTGCTTGCCCCAGTAGTTCCCGTCGGGCATCTCGCAGCTATGCATGACGAGGACGAGCGCGCCCTTCGGCATCTGCTTCTTCTGCGGCGGGTCCAGGTCCACCGGCAGCACCTCGGCCACGGGCGACCCGATCCATCCGCCGGCGCCGTACGACTGCGGGCCGCCGACCATCACCAGCCC
>JAPLML010000443.1 GCA_026387055.1 Planctomycetota bacterium
CTCCAGGCCCGTCATCTCGTCGGCCACGCGGCGCAGGGCCGACGCCGCCGGCCGACGGACCGTCTCGGCCACCGCCTTGTTCTTCGCGAGGCCCAGAAGGCCCCTGGCGGCCTCATCGGCGGCGGCCAGTTTCGACAGGCCCTCCTCGGCGGCGGGCCAGCGGCCCTGGAAGAGGTCGAGGAACGCTTTAAGGAAACCGAGGTCGGCGTCGTCGGGCTGCTTGGCGAGCTGCGCCTCGATCTCGCCCCGCACGTCCGCCAGGTCGGCCGCGCTGCGGAAAACGTCCTGAAGGTTCGAGCCGGTGATCTTCAGCTTGTCGGGCCACCCCGGCATCATCGTGAGCGACCGGCGAAGCTCGGCCGCCGCGCCTTTCGTCTGGCGCCCGGCCAGCAGCGACAGGGCCAGCGCCCGGCAGGCGGTGGCGTTGGTGGGGTCGCGCTTCGTCAGGACGCCCCACACCGCCGCCGAGGCCGCGTACCGGCCGTTGTTGAAGAGGTAGTTTCCGAGGGCCGCGAGCTGCGGGTCGTAGCACTGCTCGATCTTCATGACGTCGGCCGGCGGCCGCCCGCCCGTCAAGAGGGCCTGCACCAGGTCCAGGAACCGCTTGTCGCCCAGGCTCTGCTGCACATCGGCCGTGAAGGGCGCGAGGAACGCCTCCGGCGGAATCCCGCCCCCGCCCACCACGTCGAGTCGCGAGAAGAAGCCGTACCCGATGTCGGGTTTGTCGGTCAGCGGAAACGGAAACATGAACTGGCGGAAGCTGAGGCTCACCTGGCTCAGGCTCGCCTGCTCGGACTGGCGCAGCCGCTCCTCCAGCGCCAGCGTCGTCTCCCGCAGCTTGGCGAAGCGGCCGCGCTTCTCAAAGCTCATCGAATCGATGCTTCGCACGCGGACAAGCAGGAACGGCGCCAGGCCCGGCGCCGCATCGCCCAGGCGGACGGGTTCCCATCCCCCGCGCTGCATGTACACGTTGATCCCCTGCGAGGCCAGGTAGCTCATGCCCGCAGGGCTGGGCCTGCTGATGAACTGGCCGGCCGACGCGTAGCCCCCGGCGCTGCTCAGAGTCCGGTTGATGCCGTACGACGGAAGGTCGTACAGGAACCTCTGGCTCGGCCCCGAGCCGACACTGCGCAGGGACTGTGCCTCGGCCGCCGCGGGAATCCACAGGCTGACGCTCACGACCCCGATCGCCGCGATCGCATATCGCATCGCCACCGCTACCTCGATAAACCCTAGGTATTATCGGCTGCCAAGCGCCGCGAAACAAGGCTTTGCGGCCCTACAGGCGCCCGCGCTTGGCCGCCAGGTACCGGTCGGCCGCCGCCTTCTCGTCCTCCGACATCCTCAGGAACCCCACCCGCCACACGAGCGCCAGGAGCGCCGAACCCGCCACGACGTAGACCACCATCGCCGAGCGTCCCGGAAGGTACAGAACCAGCAGCCCCGCTCCCGCCAGGAAGGCGCTCAGCGCGTAGAGGATAATCACGGTGCTCCGCACCGACAGATGCAGGCGGTCCACCAACTGGTTATACAGGTGGCTCCGGTCGGGCATCATGATGGGCCGGTGGTTGGCGATCCGGCGGACCACCGCCACCCCCGTATCGAAGATCGGCAGGCCGAAGATGAACAGCGCCCCGATGAACCATTTGACCATGCCGAACTTGCTCGCGAACATGATCATCATGGCCGCCAGGACGTACCCGATGAACACGCTGCCGGCGTCGCCCATGAAGATGCGGGCCGGATTGAAGTTGTAGGGCAGGAACCCCACCGCCGCCCCTGCCAGCGCGAACGACACCACCATGATCAATTCCGAGTACTCGTACTCGACCGCCTTCCCCGCCGGCGCATAGCGGGCCCAGATTGTCAGGGCCGTCGCCAGCAGGAGAAACCCGGTCGACGTGATGGCCGTGACGCCGGAACACAGGCCGTCCAGGCCGTCCAGAAGGTTCGTGGCGTTGGTGGCGCCAATCACCACCAGAAAATGGGTCGCTACGCACACGACCACGACGAACATCGAGTCCTCGGCCAATTCCAGCACCGGCAGCCAGTGGAGATTGGGGTAGGCCCGCCACCCGATGCCCCCCGCCAGCAGGATCGACCCAGCCAGGCACTGGCCCAGAAGCTTCTGCCAGGGCCGGATGTCCCGCAGATCGTCCACCAGCCCGGTCACGAAGGCGACCGCCCCGCCCGCCAGGAGCGCGCCAACCGCCCGCCAAGGCGCGCTGTGCGTGACCACCGCCCACATCAGCACAGCCACGGTCCACGCCAGCCAGATCGCCGCCCCACCCAGGTACGGGATCGGCTCCCTGTGGATCTTGACCGCCTGGTCCGGTTTGTCCCAGATCCCGCGCCGCAGGGCCAGGCCCCTGAAAAGGGGCGTCGCCAGCAGGCTCAGCAGGAGAGACGCCACGAAGACCCAGATACCCGGAGTCCACGCCTCCGCCAGCTTGTCCAGCCATGACGTCAACCCGGGAGGAAACACCCCGTATCCCTTTCGTCCCCTTGCCGCGAGCCTGCCGCGGGAGCGGCAAGGAATTCCCTGGCGCGACATCTCCCGCCGCTGTCCGCGGCGGGCTCGCGTGCTACGCCTCGTCCGACCCCCGAAGCTCGTCGTCGCGGCGGAACACCGCCGCGTCGTACCGCAACATCACCAGCCCGTCCTGCCACCCGTCGGGTTGGATCTTCGGCTTGCGTCCCAGATGCTCTTCGATGAGCCACCGGGGGAAGTCCGCCCCCGCCTCGATGGCCAGCGGCACCCCGCCGCCGAACCGCGGGTTGATCTCGATGAACTTCACACGGCCGTCCGGCTGAAGGAAGCACTGGATCGTCACCACCCCCACGCACTCCGCCAGCGCCTCCACGAGGCCCAGGCTCTGCCGGATGATCTCCGGGTGGCGTACCGTACGGGCCTTCGACACCTCGCCGCCGCGGACCTCGATGCGCCGGCGCGGCACGGCCACGCGCGGCACGCCGTCGAGGCCCGCGTAGACGTCGACCGTGTGCTCGTCGCCGCGAGCGAATTCCTGGATGACGCTCTCGGCCGTCGTGTGGTGGTAGAACTCCAGCGCCGCCCGGTCGGGCAGGTAATGCACGTCCTTGGCGCTTGAACCGTAACGCGGCTTCATGAAGAGCGGGAACGGACCGTCGCCGGCCTTGTCGTACGGAAGCACCTCGGGCGTATCGAACCCGCGGGCCTTCAGGAACTCGAACGTCTGCTGCTTGTCCCGGCAGATCTCGACCACGCGGGCCGACGAAAGCACCAGCCGCGCGCCGACCGCCTTGAAACGCTCGTGCGCCGCCGCGAGCGCCAGCAGTTCCCAATCAATGAGCGGCACCACCAGACCGATCTCGCGCTGGCGGCAGATGTCGACCACCGTGTCGACGTAGCCCGGCCCCCCGACCGAGGGCACCAGCACCCGGTCGTCGGCCATGTGAAACGCCGCCGCCAGCGGCGAGTGGTCCGCCGCCACCACGCGGCCCTTGATCCCCAGGTCCGCCAGGGCCTTATGGAACGCTTCGAGCAGCGCGACCCGCCGCCGAAGTAGCCCTAGCATAGCCGCTCAGCCAGGCGTGTCAACCGGCCGCGCCGTTCTCTTTCTCATCGGCAGGGGCAGTCGCTCCCCTTCATCTCCATTTCTGGTAGATCCCCTGTCGCCTCAGGATCATGACGAACCCGCGCCACAGGATCTTCAGGTCCTGCGCCAGGCTCATCTGTTCGACGTACTGAACGTCGAGCTCCAGCTTCTCCTCGTGCGGGAGTTCCCCGCGACCGTGGATCTGGGCCAGACCAACGATCCCGGGCCGGGCCTCGAGGCGCCGCCGCTGGCGCTCCGTGAACTCGCGGGCCTGGCTCATGTAAAGCGGCCGCGGGCCCACCAGGCCCATGTCGCCCTTGAGGATGTTCCAGAGCTGCGGCAGTTCGTCGATGCTCGTCTCGCGAAGCCATCGGCCGAGGCGCGTCAGCCGTGGGTCTTCCGCCCCCGCCGGGCTTGCGCCGAACGGGTCCACGTCGGGTCGCATCGTGCGGAACTTGTACATCGTGAACAGCTTCATGTCGCGCCCCGCCCGCTCCTGCCGGAAGATCGCCGGCCCGGCGCTGCCTCGCCGAATCAGGATCGCGAGCACAAGAAACACGGGCCAAAGCAGCAAGAGCAGGAGCACCGCCACAACGAGATCGACCAGCCGCTTGATGGCCCGCCCTGCCCAGGTCATCACACATCCCCTGCTTCGACAGCCTGCCCCGCGCCCGTTCAGCCGTCGCCGGTGCACGTGTTCAGCGTGATCCTTTTCCCACGTGCCACGGGTTGCTTGCCAACCCGTGATTATTGTGGCCTCTTTTCCTCATGGTGTAAAGCAGTGAGGAAAGAGGACCATTATGACCACGGGTTGACAAGCAACCCGTGGCACGTGAACGGATGCCACCCTAAACACGTACCGTCGGGTGACCATGCCACCCAACTACTTGGCGACTTCCCCAACTCGCTTCACCTCAGAAACATGACCAAACGCCGCCCGCCGCGTGAACTCCGCCATCCACTTCGGCATGTACGCCCCATGGTCGGTCACCACGAAGACCCGCCGCCCCTCGGCCTCAAACTCCGGCATCAGGTCCTTCGCGCTCCCCCAGTAACGTTTGAGCACCGCCGGCTCGAGCCCGCCGGGTGCCGCAATCTGGACATCGGGCCTGCGCCCCTCGAGTTTCTGAAGGCACAGAAGCGGCGGCGCGGGCGTCGTGTCGCTGAACAGCACCGCCCCGGGCGGCAGCGCCTCGAGCACCTCTTCCGCAAACTGCCTCGCGCTGGAGTCCCCCCTCCGCCACGGTTGAAGGAAGAAGGTGTACGGGTCCCGGTACGGCAGTTCCCTCTGGAAGAAGACGTACCCCGCCCTCCGCGCCTCCGCCGGCAGAACCGCATACGCCGCAATCGGCACAAGAGCCAGGGCCACGAGCACCCACGCCTTCAGGCCGCCCAGCCGCGGCCACACCATCGCCAGCCCCGCCCCGATCAGTACGCTTCCGAAGACGTAGAACGGGACGAAGAAGGCATACTGGTCGGCCACTTTGTATCGCGCCGCCCACGCGAAGTACAGGACCGCCAGGATGACCATCAGCCGCCCCACGGCGTCGCGCCTCCGCCAGAGCCCCCAGGCACCGACGAAAATCGCCAGGGCCACCGGCGTCGGGTAGTTGAGACCTACGTAGAGCACGCTCTTGCCGAACAACCCGGCCAGGTCCGACAGGTTGAAGATGCTCGCGCCCCACGCCCCCACCGTGGCCGACCGCAGCGTCGCCAGCACGCTCTCCGTCCGAACATACTCCATGCCGACCACGATCCAGTAGAGCGTGCCGCCGACGAGCCAGCAGGCGGCCCCCGCGGGCGGAATCCACCACGGCGCCCGGCCGCGCAGCCACTCCGCCAAAACCCACAGGCCGAACACCGCGAGGCTGAGGACCGCCATCAGATGATTGCTGATCGCCACGCCGTTGATGAGAAGCAGCAACAGAAGCCACCCCGCCTGGCGCCGCGTCCGCCACGCCCACGCGCACAGGCACTCCGCCGACACCAGCGCCGCCGCCCAGCCATACGTTTCCGCCACGACGGCATGGGCCCACACCGCATGGCCGATAGCGAACGTGATCCCGCCCAAAACCGCGGGCCACGTGCGGCCCGTCACCAGGCGCGTCAGGAGCACCACGTTCCCCGCCGCCAGGGCCGTGCCGATGGCCGACGCCAGGTTCGCGGCCTGAGCGTAGTTCCACAGCCCCACGTGCCCGAGCGCCCAAGCCACGGCAAGGAACCACGGATGGACGCGGACCGCGTCACCGGGCCGGGAGAAGTCCAGCCTCGCCGCCGCCAACTGGTAGTCGCCGGAGTCCTGCCACACCAGATCCGGCGCCAGCGTCGCCACGTAAAGCACCAGCGCCGCCGCCACGGAGACCAACCAGAGCAGACCCCGCCCGACTCGTGGGGAATCGGCGACGGGTTCCTCGAGGGTCCTCATGCGGCGCCTGCCAATCAATGCAACAGCCCCTACCGCTATTGCTGCCACAGAACTTGGGTCGGGCCGCCGTAGCCGTCAGCCCCGGATGGGGCGGCAGATGGTAGCCCACGGCGCAAGCCGTGTATGTGTTTAGCGTACCCCGGCTGGTGTGGCACGGCCGGCTTGTCCGGCCGTGGGGAATGTGGCCGGCGCTCTGCCACGGCCGGACAAGCCGGCCGTGCCACAACTGCTATCGGGACAATGGCACACTCGTTAACCCAGGCCACTGATCCCGTGCAACCCCCACGCCAAGAAGCTCACACGAACAGGATCACCGCCACCATGCCGACCCACACCACCAGCGAGCCCACGAACGCCGGGTCGCGCCGCACCATCTCCACCGGTCCGGTCACCCGGCCCGCGATCGCCAGCCGGTAGAACCGGAACATCGCGTACACCACCGGCAACACCGTCAGGAACATCCACGGACGCACCACGTGCGTCGTCATCTCCGGGCTGACCGTGTAGAGCATGTACGTCGCGATCGCCAGCGCCGCCGAGACCGTCATCATGTGGTCCAGGGCCTTGTCCTCGTAGGCCTGCCACTCGATGAGTCGCGTCTCGGCCGCCGCCTCGCCGAGGGCCACGCGCTCGCTCTTCCGCTTCGCGAACCCCAGGAACAGGGCCAGCGTCAGCGTACACAGGATAAGCCACGGGCTCACCGGCACGCCGATCGCCACCCCGCCCGCGTAGGCACGGATGACGAACCCCAGCGCAATCAGGAGCACGTCGAGCACCGCGATCCGCTTCAACCCGCCGATGTACGCGAGCGTGACCACCAGGTACGCCACCAAGGTCAGCAGGAACGGGCACGGCAGCGTCAGCGCCACCGCGAGGGCGGAAACCATGAGGAGCACGCCCAGGGCCACCGCCGCCCCCACGCTCGTCCGGCCCGACGCCACCGGCCGCTCACGCTTCACCGGGTGCCGGGCGTCCTCCTTGCGGTCAAGCACGTCGTTGAGGGCGTAGATGGCGCTCGACGCCAGGCAGAAGGCGGCGAACGCGACGGCCGCCAGGCCGATCGCACGCGGGTCCGTCACCTCGCGCGAAAACAGCAACGCCGCCAAGACAAACACGTTCTTGAGCCAGTGGCTCGGCCGCGCTAGAAGAACGAGATTGTACAGTCCCCGCAAAGGTTGTCCCCACTCCATGCCGTGCGCGGCGGGTCTCCTGACCCGCCGCGTGAGTGCTCGTGCCCAAGACGCAGGCACTTCAGATTGTCCCGCTCCCCGGCCCCTCGCCCCGTGCAAGCGGCCAGTCGCCGCGAACGCGCGGCCTCTTCGCTCACGTTACCTTATGGCACGCCGCCCCTCGCCTGTCAAGCCAACGTTACGTTATCGACTTGCCGAAACACGGCGGTCCAGCGAATCGAGACCCATTGCCAAGCCTTCGCGCAGTCGATAGAGTGCCGGAGGCGTCTGCCGCCTTCACAAGGAACCGCTGCATGATATACTGCACAAGGGGCTAACGATGCTTCGAGGATGGACAATGGGGGCGATGCGCTGTCACGGCTTCATTGCGGGGTACCATGCGTTCGCGCCGTTGCGAAAGCATGGCACCCGTCGATCTCAGCTTTGCGGAGCACTGGCGCTTACGTTCGTGGCGCTCGCCATGTTGGGCGTCTCCGCCCCGGCCGCCCCGCCCGCCGCCGCGCCGCCCGCCGTGGCCTGGAAGCACTACATCGTCCAGTCGCCCTCGACCGACAAGATCGAGCGGTTCTGGGTCGGCCACGCCGCCGCCCTCAAACCCGACGGCAAGTACCCCGTCATCTACTTCCTCCCCGGCCTCCTGGACGATGAGAACAACTGGAAGGCCCCCCTGGAGCCCCACCTGGCCAAGGCCGAGATCATCGCGGTCTGCCCGGCCGTCGGCGGGGCCACGTGGTTCATGAATTCCCCAGCCCACCCCTGGATGCGGTGGGGCGATTTCCTGACCGACGACCTCCGCTCCTTCGTCGAGTCGCACTACCCCGCCTCCCGAGAGAAAGGCCAGCGAGGCATCGTCGGCATCTCCTCCGGAGGCCATGCGGCGTTCTACCATGCGGTCAAGCGCCCCGACCTTTACGGCAGCGTCAGCATTCTCTCCGGGGCCATGGACCTCCGCGGATACGCCGGCACCAACGGCCTGGAGTACTGGCTTGGCCCGAAGAACCCCAAGACCGTCTCGCTCTACGCCGAGCGATCCTGCGTCCTCCTGGCCGAGAACCTCGAAGCCCCGCCCCCCTGGGGCCTCTTCCTCGACGTGGGCGACAAGGACGCGGCTCTCGCCCAGATGCAGCCCCTGCGAAATGCCCTCGACGCCAAGGCCGCCACCTACAGGTGGAACCTCGGCTCAGGCGGCCACAACTGGACCTATTGGACCGAACGCACCCCCGATCACCTGGCCTGGCACGCCGAGCAGTTCGCCCAGAACCGCCGCGATTCCCGCTACACCAACGTGCCGACCACCCAGGGCGCCGAACTCAAGGTCCTCGACGGATACCCCACTGTCGCCCTCTCCGACGAGGCCGTCACCCGCCTTCAGGCCCCGTGGGACACCAAGAAGAAGCTCACCAACGTGCCGTTGACCGGCCTGCCGCTCGCCGGGGCGCCCCTCTCCGCCGCCGACGTGAAGTACAAGGAGGCCAAGCTCACCGCCGCCCTGGCCGTCAAGGACCACCAGCCCGGCCTCCACGTCTACCGCCTTACGCTCACCACCGCAGTGCCGCTGCCCAAGGGGGGAACGATGACCCTCCTGGTTACGCTGCGGAACGGGCGCAACAGCGTGATCTACTCCCTTCCCGCCGCCGACCTTCTCGTTCCGGCGGGCGAGGCCGACCGCAAGGTGGACGTGCGGGCACGTTTCGCGGTCGAGATGAGACAGCCCGACCCCATTCGCGGCGGCATTGTCGCGGGCCTCCAGGTCCTCGATGCCGCCGGTCGGCCCGCCGGCAGACCGTTGGTCGCCCGGGCCGCCCCCGGCACCTCCCTCGTCGAGCGCTGGCCCCTGGCCCCCCAGATGCAGGCCGAATGGACGCTCACCCTCTCCGGCAGCACCGCCCTCCCCATGGCCGCCATCCAGGATGCTCGACTGACGAAGGAATAGCACGACAGTTCAAAGTTCCACGTTCAAGGTTCCAGGTTGAAAAGGAGGTTCAAGGTTCCAGGTTCCAAGTTCCAGGTTGAAAGGTAAAGGCAAGGGCGTTCTTGGCATCCTTTGCGCTTCAGATCTTTGCCTTTGCTGTTGCTGATGCCGTTCATTCCGCATTTCGCATTCCGCATTTCGCACTTGGCCGTACGTAAGTCATCCTGCAAAAACGCGACTTACGTCTTTCGACCCCCAAAAACCCCCCTTTTGGGCCCTAAGTTATCCACAAAATGGCCTTGGCGCTAGCGCCAGGGCAGGTCGACCCCAAAAATGTTAAGATGGGCTAGACGAAATTTGACGCCTTTTTCGTTTTTGCGCGCGCAGACCACCCCCCTTTTGCTGTTTTTGATCGAAACACGCGCGATTTTGAAAGGTGCCCGTTGACGTAAGTCACATTTCAGAAATGAGACTTACGTTCACGCCGTGAAACATTTCACAGGCCCATGGCGCCAACGGCCATCATCGTTACGGCGGTAACAGGGACCGGGAAAGGCATTGTGGGAGCTTTCGTAAATTGACGGACCCGCCCCAACGGGGCGGCGGATTGTAGCCACGGGTGAAGCACCGGCCGCTGCACGGCGGGCGGTGCGCAACCCGTGGGAGCGTTCGTGAATTGACGGACCCGCCCCAACGAGGCGGCGGATTGTAGCCGCCGATGTCGTAGAGCACGCCCTTCTCGGCCCGGACGATGCCGCCGATATACGGATACAGGCGCTCAGCGACTTCGGATTGGATCCACTGCTCCCGATGCTTGGTGCTGAATACGACGTGCAGGAGAATCTGAGAGTAGGTGCCGGGCATAGGCGTCCTTTCGTCGCTCCGGGAATCTCCTTCGCCCCGCCGGGGCGAAAAACGGGAAAAAAAGGGGCCGGGGACCCTTTTCCCTCATCCGCTTTCCACGGGTTCCGCGTCGGGCCGCGGAGCGGCCCCGGCGCTCCACCCGTGGCTACAATCCGCCGCCCCGTTGGGGCGAAAGATGGCAACGCCCTGTTGACGGAGAACCCCGTGGTTCAGAGGCCCGCGTTGCCGTCCTCGATCTTCATCGCCGCCGCGAGCGCAAGGGCTTTGCGGAGGATGCTCGTTCCGTACCGCCGGGCGAGTTGAAGGACTTCACGCGCGCCTTGCTCGGTCCAATCGCCGCGTTCCCACGGCTTGCGCCGTGGGCTACCGTCTTTCGCCCCGTCCGGGGCTGAGGTCAACAGGTCGGGCCTTTCCTTCCGCCCCGCGAGGGGCAACTGTTCTCTAGCCACGGGTTTTGAACCCGTGGACCGCCGCCCGCGCCGCCTTCTCTTCTTCTCTTGTCCAAGCCCCGGCGGGGCGCCTGAACGCCGTCCAATCGCCCCTCAAAGGGGCTCGGGGATAAGGAAACAAGGGTGGTCCGCCGCTCGCCTTCCACGGGTTGAAACCCGTGGCTAGAGAACATCCGTGCCTTGTGGCACGAACGGGCAACGGGAAGCGGCAAACCGGACAGGGCGCCCCATCATGGCCCGGCACGGGCAGGTCTTGCCGCCTGTTCCTGCGCCCGGTAGGAACACGTTGTGCAGGATCGTGCTATTGAGTATTGCGGCCCCGGAGCTTCCGCAAGATGCTTGAGACGCTGAGGTACCATTGGGGCACACCCAAAATCTTCAAATCCTCATGGCTTGTTCAGAATCCCCTCGCGCTCGAGAACTCGCCGTATCTCCTCAGACACTGCCATGATGGTGCCCTTCGGAAAGCGGATTTGGCCAAGGCCGTGGATATTGGAGAACTCCTGGCACCCTTCCTCCAACAAGATGGTGGCTCTCTCGAAGCCATAGCGTCCTTGGAAAAGGCCAGCCTCATGGATGACGTTTTGACGAGCTCGTTTGGTGCCGTCAGGGGCCTCGTCTTCTGCGGTCATCACCAAGAAGGCAAAGCAGCATCTGTCCAGCATTTCCAGTAAACGTTCCTTGTTGGACACACCTGCTGCTGGCTCGCGGTTGAATTCCTCGTACTTAAGGCCAAGGCGGTCGACGAGGAGGTCCTTCAGATCTTTCCAAACGGATGATTGGCCGTGTCCGATGAAGATCGGACCTTCGGTGCGGACATTCTCGGATTCTTCGGAAATCAGGGTAGCGTCCCCAGTTGGCGGGCTTTCCCGCGTGTCGCCCTCGCTTGCTGGCGCAGCCTTTGGGATCGGGGCCGCTTGTTCCCCTTCCGGCATCTCGGCCTGCCAGTTTTTGGCGCGGTCGTAGAGGCGGGCCAAGTCCTCGTAGAGCCCGTCAAAGAAACGCGGGCCATCCGTAAAAGAGTACGCTTGCTCGCAAGTCTCCTTCACCTGTCGAACGGTGGTGTCAAAGCGCACCGCCTGCGCGCGCAACAGGCCCTCGGCGGCCACCAAGTCAAAGACCAGGCCCGGCCCCTTCGGCCCCTCCGCGCCGCAGTCCTCACGAAAGAGCGTCAGAAGTATTCGCCCGGCCGCCGGGTCGGCAACTTTGAAGAAGGCCGCAGGGGCACCATACTCATTGCGCTGCTTGCCGGGAAAGCGGACTGTCAGAAAGTGCGACATGGCCTTTCCTTTCGGTGTCGGGCCGGTCGGCCGTGAAGCGACGCCGAAAGGAAAGCAACCCGTCGCCTCACGGCCCGACCGCTTGGCCGCCCGTCGGCGGCCGTCCCGTTTGGTCTTAGATTACCACGTTCGCTATAGCCCCCAGACCAACCATAACACGAGAAGAACAAGTAAAGGGAAAGCCACGAGTCCACATATAACCAGAAGCGTAACGACAAACATCATGTGGATGACGCGGTGTAATCGGAGGTTCCGTTCGCGCCGTTCACGCCGCTTGGCTTCGAGAACCGACTTCAGACGCTCCGCAACCTCGCGGTCCTGTTCTCGCGCAATGTCCAACTCCAACTTTTCCAGATCTTTCTTCCACATCTCTCAGCCTCCTTCCCACATGCCGCGTGCTGTCAGTATACCACAAGATGTGCGCAAAACAAACGGGCATGGGCGAGATCGGCGACATGCTGCTCCCATCCACAAGGCGTTTGCCTCGCCACGGTTTGTGATGTATAGTTGCTGTTGCGGGAGGCCGCGGGGTCAAGTTGCTCGCGGGGGGTGAGTGATGCTGCGCGGGTTTAGCAGCGACAGCCTGAGTGTATTCGTCGGGGGATTTCCGGGGGAGAACCGGAGATCGCCCTTTTTCCTTGGTCACGCATGGCATGGAAAGGGGAAGGGCAATGAACATCCGTCTAATCTTGGGGGCGCTGCTTGGAGCGGCGCTGCTGTCGGCAAGAGGCGAAGCGGCCGTGAAGTACACTGTGACGGACCTGGGAACTCTGGGCGGCACGCAGAGCGATGCGTATGACGTGAACAACGCCGGGCAGGTCGTCGGTTACTTGCTCATCCCCGGGGGAATCCAGCACGCATTCCTTTGGCAGGACGGCACGATGCGTGATCTCGGCACTCTTGGCGGCGAGAACAGCAACGCCTACGCCATCAATGACAGCGGCCAGGTTGTAGGCACCGCCGACAGGAGCGCCTTCCTCTGGCAAGAGGGCGTGATGACCCTACTCGGAGAACTCCCCGAGGTTCCGTCCGCCACACCAAGGTTGGTCCAAGCGACAGGGATCAACCGATACGGGCAGGTGGTAGGAAGTGTTACAGTAACCGTCTCCTCCCCCGCCTGGGATAGCTTTCTCATTCCCGTCGTCTGGAACAACGGGGTGGCGACGGAAATCTTTCCACGCTCCCTTGTCTTCGGCGGGCCGCGCTTTGGAGCCACCACGGATATCAACGACCACGGAGATGTTGTCGGTGTCAGGTCCTCCGGAGGCTTCTTGTGGAGAAACGGCGCCCTTATTGATCTGGGGCCTGCCCTCGGCGGGTCGGCTCTTTTCGGCGTACCCTCGATCAACGATGTCGGACAGGTTGTGGGGTTTAGCTATTTGCTGTCAGGGGGATACCAAGCCTTCCTGTGGGAGAACGGTACGACGACTCGACTTGCGCTCCTTCCCGGCGGGCAGGGAACTCTCGCATCCGACATCAACAACCTGGGCCAGATTGTCGGGGCGGATGGTTCTCACCGCGCGGTTCTTTGGGAAGGCGGGGCGATCTCGGACCTCAACGATCTGGTCCCGGACGATTCAGGCTGGACACTCAGGAGCGCCCATGCCATCAACGATCTCGGGCAGATCGTGGGCTGGGGCATAATCAACGGCAACGACCATGCCTTCCTGCTGACCCCCGTTCCTGAACCGGCCACGCTGTCGCTGCTGGCCTTGGGCGGGGCGGCGCTCGTCCGTCGCCGGCGGACGTGAGGTCGCCGGGAAGGTTCCTCATTCAAGAGCGACTACCCCAAGGGGCCCGCGCCCAAGGCGCGCCGCCGAAGGGCCGGCCGGCCCGGTTTCGCCGCTCACGGTCGTGGGCGGACCGCCGGATCAGGCGTTGATTTTCTTGAGGAGCCACGCCATGTTCCGGCCGAGGGCGGCCATGGTGCGCAGGCCCTCGGCGTCGCCCGCCACGTCGCCTTTTTCGAGGCCGAAGCCCATGTTCCAGTAGATCGAGCCGGGCACGATCATCTGGCTGATCAGGAAGAAGTGGTTGATGGAATCGAAGGCGTGGATCTCGCCGCCGCGGCGAACGGACACGACGGCGGCGCCAACCTTCCGCTTGAACATATCCTCATTCGCCTTGGCCACCAGGCCTGCCCGGTCGATGAGGGCCTTCATCTCCGCCGTCACGTCGGCGAAGTACGTCGGCGAGGCGAGGATCAGGCCGTCGGCCGCCAGCATCTTCTCGATGAGGTCGTTGGCGGCGTCGTCCTTGACCGCGCAGCGGCGGTCCGTCTTCTCGAAGCACTGGTAGCACGCGCGGCAGCCGTGGAGCGTCTTGCCGGCGAGCTGCACCATCTCGGTCCGGATTCCCTCGGCCTCCAGCTCCTTCAGCACGTGGCCGACGAGCATGGCCGTGTTCCCGTCCTTGCGGGCGCTGCCGTTGATGGCGAGGACCTTCATGGGGTTTTCCTTTCACAAGTCTGCTCGGACGGCAATACTGTAACGGCAGCGGGACCGGCTGACAAAGGCGAAATGCGAAATGCGGAATGCGGAGTGCGGAGTGCGGAACGAACAGCGAACAGCGGGGGGCGATGGCCCGCCGAATTTAGCCGTCCGCCGCGGCGGACGCGTGTTTAAGGTGTAAGGTGAGTGCGAAAAGATGAAAGGCAACTCGCGATGCACATCCACTTCAGGCTTGCAGCGGCACTGTTCGTCATCGCGTCAGCGTCTGCGGCCTTCGCCGCCGACCCGCTCGACGCCCACAACGTTGTCCTCGATGCGCCGGGCAAGGATTTTCATGCGGCCGTGCCGGTGGGCAACGGCGACATCGGCGCGAGCGTCTGGGTCGAGGAGGGCGGCGACCTGGTGTTCTACAT
>JAPLML010000561.1 GCA_026387055.1 Planctomycetota bacterium
GAGCGGTACCTGCGCCTCGCCGGGTACTTCATCAACGAGCGCGGCAAGAAGCCGTACCTCTATGACATCGAGGCGGCGGCGCGGGGCGACGCGAAGCCCGACTGGGCGACCCCCGAGTACCGCCAGTCGCACCTGCCGGTCCGCGAGCAGCGCCAGATCGCGGGCCACGCCGTCCGGGCGATGTACCTGGCGAGCGGCATGGCCGACGTGGCGGCCGAGACGGGCGACGCGACCCTCCTCGCGGCCTGCCGGCGCCTGTGGGAAAGCGCGACGGTGCGCAAGATGTACGTGACGGGCGCCCTGGGCGCGCGGCACCACGGCGAGGCGTTCGGCGAGGACTGGGAACTCCCGAACGAATCGGCCTACGCCGAGACGTGCGCGGCCATCGGCCTGGTGCTCTTCGCCCACCGGATGCTCCAGGTGGAGGCCGACGGGCGGTACGCCGACGTCCTGGAGCGGGCGCTCTACAACGGCGTCCTCTCGGGCATGAGCCGCGACGGCCAGAAATATTTCTATGTCAATCCGCTGGCCTCTGCGGGCGGGCATCACCGGCAGGAGTTCTTCGACTGCGCGTGCTGTCCGCCGAACATCGCGCGGCTGCTCGCGTCGCTCGGGGCGTACGTGGCCTCCGTCGCCGAGGACGGGCTTTACGTGCACTTGTACGCGTCGGGCGAGATACGCGCCGAGATCGGCGGACGGGAGGTGACGCTGCGGACGCGCACGCTCTACCCGTGGGGCGGGTTCACCGCCATCGCCGTGGCGATGACGGCCCCCGCGACGTTCGCCCTGCGGCTCCGCATCCCCGGCTGGTGCCGCCGGCACAAGATCGCCATCAACGGGAAGGCCGTGGCGGCGAAGGCGGCGAAAGGTTACGCGACGATCCGCCGGCGCTGGCAGAGCGGCGACCAGGTGACGCTGGACTTCCAGATGCCGGTCGAGCGCGTGGTCGCCCATCCGGCGGCGGCCGACGACGGGGGCCGCGCGGCGATCACGCGCGGGCCGATCGTCTACTGCCTCGAGCAGGGCGACAACCAGGCGCCCGTGCGGTCGATCCTGCTGCCGGACAAGGCGCCCCTGGCGGCCACGTTCGACAAGAAGCTCCTGGGCGGGTGCGTTGTGATCGACGGCTGGGGCCTGGCGCCGGACCTCGGCCGGTGGAAAGGCCGGCTGTATCAGCCGCTCCGCGCGGCCGGCAAGCCGAAACGCGTAAGGATCCGGGCGGTGCCGTACTTCCTCTGGGACAACCGCGCGCCGGGGGCGATGACGGTGTGGATGCCGCGGGCATAGTACTACGACGCCACTTAACCTCGTGCGCGGTGGGTCTCCTGACCCACCGCGCGGCCATTGCCCCCGGGCGGCGAGATAACGCACGTGCGCGGCGGGTCGGGAGACCCGCCGCGCTGTAGCGCCACTTGCCGAGCGTCAAAACTCCAGCATCCCGCGGTACAGGCGGAGGCGCTCGTCGATCTCGCCGAGGGTCAGGCGTTCGAGGCGCCGGACGCTGAAGTCCTCGATCGTGAAGCTCGCCGTCACGGTGCCGTGGGCCATCGCGCGGACGAGATCGCGAAACTCGTACTTGCCGGCGCTCGCCAGGTACCCCATCATCCCTCCGGCGAACGAGTCGCCCGCCCCGGTCGGGTCGAAGACCTTGAGGCTCGGGTAGCCGGGCAGCGGGCAGATGAGATCCGGCGGGAGCACGCCGACGGGCGGTCCCCCGCGGCTCACGAGCAGGCTCCCATGCTCACCCTTCTTGATAACCACAAACGTCGGCCCGAGGCCGACGATCTTGTGGGCGGCGGCGATCAGGTTGTGCTCGCCGGAGAGCATCCGCGCCTCGCCGTCGTTCAGGACGAGGCCGTCGACGCGCCGGAGGAGCTCCAGGAGGGCCTCGCGCTCGGTGTCGATCCAGAGGTTCATCGTGTCGGCCACGACGAGGTCGGGCTTCCGGACCTGGTCGAGGACCGCCCCCTGCGTAACGGGGCTGCCGTTGGCGAGGAACACGAGGCGCGAGTCGCGCCAGGCTTCAGGGATCGCCGGCCGGAAATCGCCGAAGACGTTGAGCTGCACGTCCTCGGTCCTGGCCTCGTTCATCGCCCCGTGATAGGAGCCGCGCCAGCGGAACGTCTTGCCGCCGGCGACGACCTGGAGGCCGGCCGTGTCGATGCGGCGCGATTCGAGGACGCGCCGATACGCCGGCGGAAAGTCCTCGCCGATGACGCCCACCAGCCGCACCGGCACGAAGAACGCCGCCGCCACCGAGAAGTACACGGCCGACCCGCCGAGAACCTCCGGCGCCTCGCCGTACGGCGTCCGAATCGAATCGAACGCAATCGAACCGACGACCAGCAATGACTGAGCCACGGAGCAACCTCCTCGAGCATCCATTTTCGATTTTAGATTTCTGATTTTCGATTGAACGGCACGAGCCGGGTGGCACGCCCACGCGCCTTTGCGTGACCGTGCCTTCTGCTGGACCGCGGTGCACGGCCACGCAGAAGCGCGTGGCCGTGCCACCCCCGAGAAGAAAGTTCCACGCCTCCCTCATCCTTCCCGCGGCGGCCCCTGCGGCGGAACGTCGGACTTCGAGCACAGCACCAGCGTCTGGCGGCCGCGCCAGCCGACGGGGTGGAACCGCTCGACGCGCATGCCGGCCCGGGCGACCTCCGCCTCGATGACCTCCGGCGTCTCGCCCGCATAGCGGCCGCGCAGGCGATCCCGCAGCCCGCGCCACGACCGGCGATCGTAAAAGGAGAAGAGCACCCACCGGCGGCTGACGCGGGCGAGTTCCTTGAGCACGTCCAGGCGCTCCTCGCGGCCGCGGACGCGATGGAGCAGCCGCATCGCGAAGGCGAGCTCGAACCGCCCGTCCTCCACCGGCAGGCGCCGCACGTCGGCCATCACATACGCGATCGGCCACCCCGCCGGCACCGATTCCTGCCGCGCCAGGGCGAGCATCTCGGCCGAGGTGTCCGCCGCAACGATCTCGCGGCTGAAGGCGGCGAAGATCGGCAGGAACCGCCCCGTGCCGCAAGGCGCATCCAGGACCGGCCCGCGCAGGCGCAAGCCGGGGAGCATCCCCTCGACGATCCGCCGCTCCGCCGCCTCGACCTTCCGTCCGTAGCGCGACCGGGCGAAACGCCGGTCGCGATAGTTCGCCGCGTCGCCGGGGCCGGCGTACCGCCGCGAGAAGACATCGAGGGCCTCGGCCGGGCGCTTGCCCTTGCGGACCTCGCGGGCCACAAGGTGCGCGGCCAGCCGCCGGCCCAGAAGAAGCGTCGTCTCTGGGCTCACGAGTCGCATCGAGCCGCCGCCATGCTCCGCGGCCGCGTCGGGGACCGCGCTCGCCAGGGCGAGGACGCGGCGGTCGCTCACCCCGTCGGCCAGCAGGGAACCCGCCAGGGCCGTGAGCATCTGTTCGAGGGCCGGCGCGCCGGGCAAGCGGCCGAACTCCACATGACGGGCATCGACGACGTAGAGCCGCCGCAGACGGCCCGCGTTGTCGGGCGCGACGAGAACGTTGCCGCCGTTGACATCGCGATGCCACACGCCCTTGGCCGCCAGGTCCACGAGCAGCCGCGCGGCGGCCAGGGCGAGGGCGTCGAATGCCGGCGACCCCGGCAACCCGGCGGCGGCCAGGCACTCGCCCAGCGGCTTGGCGCCGGCGATGTGCTCCATCAGGTAATGGCTCTTGGCGCACCCCCAGAGACCGCACTCGTCGGCAAGGGCAAGCGGGCGCGGCATGGGCAGGCCCATCTGGTGCAGGCGGACGGCATTGTCGAACTCCACGGCCGCGCCGCTGGCGCCCCGACGATGCCGGACGCGGGCGTGAAGCGAACCGTGCGCGAACGTCTTCACGAAGACGCCGAAGGGCACGGAGGGCGGGGCCGCCAGGAGGCCGCAGCTTCGGCCGGCGATGCCTCGCGGACGCAGCCCCGCCACCGGCACGAGCGCCGCAGGGTCGAACGCCCGCGCGAGCGCCTCGCGCCAGGACGTATCGACGTCGTCCACCCAGGTCCAGCGGAGCTCAGCCATTGCACCCACGCGTTCGATCAGGGTTCTGCCATGACACCTCGCGCGGCGGCTCTCCTGAGCCGCCGCGCAACACGTGCTCCCGCGTGATCCGTTGCTTGGTGCGCGGCGGGTCAGGAGACCCGCCGCGCGGTTGGCTTGCAGTGTTAGGCACGTGAAGCATAGTGCCCGAAGCCCCAGAATCAAGCCTTCTCCGGCAAGAGCCCTTGTGGCGGCCGCGCGCCGGGACTATGATGTGACGAGGGGAACCTGGGGCCGTGTGGGTGGAGCGAATGCCCAAAGCCGAGAAGGTCGAACGGTTGCTCGCGAGCCCGACCGCGCAGTGGCTCTTCCGCCGGATGACGGCGAAGAGGCCCGGCGGGCGGTGCTGGCTCGACGAGTTCTTCGAGGCGTACGCCGGCGGCGCCATCCGCTGGTATCACCTGCGGTTCGCCCTGCCCTACCTCTTGACCGAATACGTGCGGAAGAAGACCGGGGCGAAGCGCGAGACCCTCGCCGGCCGCGTGTTCGGGAACCCCGCCACGCGGCGGGGTCTGGTGGCCACGGTCCGCAGCGTGGGGCACCTGGGCCTCGGCCAGCCGCAACGGTTCGTCGCCCCGCTGATGGTCGTCTGGAACTTCACGCAGGCCTGCAACCTTCAGTGCAAGCACTGTTACCAGGAGGCGGGGAAACGCCGCGCGGACGAGCTGGCGATCGAGGAACAGAAGCGCGTCGTCGACCTCCTGGCGGAGCGCGACGTGCCGATGATCGCCTTCTCCGGCGGCGAGCCCCTCATGGCCCCCACGTTCCTCGAGATCGTCCGCCACGCCTCCCGCTATCGTATGCACCTGACGGTCGCGACCAACGGCACCCTGTGCACCCCCGACAAGGTCAAGGCGATGGTCGACGCCGGCCTCAAGTACGCCGAGATCAGCCTCGACTCGACCGACCCGAAGAAGCACGACGCCTGGCGCGGCGCCGCCGGGTACTGGGAGCGGGCCGTGGCCGGCATCCGCACCGTGGTCAAGACGCCGGGCATCAAGTGCGGCGTGGCGATGACGGTGACGCGGTGGAACCTGGACGAGATGGAGCAGGTCCTGGAGTGGTGCATCTCGGAAGGCGTCAACACCTTTTACGCATTTAACTTCATCCCCACCGGCCGGGCCCGCGACGTGGTGGACCAGGACCTCGCGCCCGGCGAGCGGGAGCGGATGCTCGCGGTCCTCCAGAAGTACCTCGTGGACGGCCGCATCAGCATCATGTCGAGCGCCCCGCAGTACGGGCGGGCGTGCCTGGAGCTCGGCGACCCGACGGCCCCCGTCAACACGGGCCACTACGGCTACGGCGGCGGAAAGATGACGCGGATCTTCGCCCGCTACGTCGGCGGGTGCGGCGCGGGACGGGCCTACTGCGCCATCCAGCCGAACGGCGACGTGACCCCGTGCGTCTTCCTGCCCATCAAGGTCGGCAGCCTGCGGACCGACCCGTTCGAGAAGATCTGGAACCACGAGCTGATGGAACTCCTGCGCGACCGCTCCGACCGCACCGGCCACTGCCGCGAGTGCGACTACAAGTTCAACTGCGGCGGATGCCGGGCCCGGAGCTGGGGCTACTTCCGCGACCTTCGCCGCCCCGACCCGGGGTGCAAGTTCAACCAGGCCGCGTGGGACGAGATCGTCCGCGAGAGCGCCGAGGCCGCCGCGGCCAAGTAATACTACAACGCCACTTAACGTCGTGCGCGGTGGGTCTCCTGACCCGTATGTGTTTAGCGCGTGTGCCATTGTCCCGATAGGAGGTGTGGCACGGCCGGCTTGTCCGGCCGTGGCAGAGCCCCGGCCACATTCCCCACGGCCGGACAAGCCGGCCGTGCCACACCTGCCGGGGTACGCTAACCACGTACCCTGACCCACCGCGCGGCACTTTCCCCCGGACGGCGAGATAACGCAGGTGCGCGGCGGGTCGGGAGACCCGCCGCGCGACCCCCGCGTCGTTTTTTGTTGACACCGGCGGCGGCGCGCTATAGCGTGAGAGACGCCTGATTCCACGTGGCAGACGGTTTATTGCCCTTCCCCTGACCGGCAGGAAGGAGTTGTGATTATGCGCTTGATGCAACTTGGCTTGGCGTGCCTGCTTGTGCTCGTGTTGGCGGTCCTCCCGGCGCTGGCGGCCTCGACGGCGACGCCGGGGACGCCCGCCAAGACGGCGAAGAAACCGGCGGCCGCCGGCAAGGCGCCCGCGGCGGAGAAGGTTCTGCCGCCGTTCGATCCGCTGAGCCCCTCACCCGCGGCGCCTTCGACACCCGCGGCGCCTTTCGCACCCTCGACGCCCGCCGTACCCGGAACGCCGGTAGCGCCGGGCGCGGAGAAGGCGGCCCTACCGCCTGTGGCGGGTCCGACAACGCCGCCCGCGCTCCCGCCCGCCACGCCTCCGGCCGAGCCCGCGACGCCCGCCGCCAAGGTCTTCCCTTACACGGGCACCGTCACGGGCGATACGGTGTACGTCCGCAGCGGGTCGGGGCAGTACTACTACCCGCTCATGACGGCGAACAAGGACACGCGGGTGACGGTCGACAGCGAGGCCGGCGGGTGGCTCGGGATCAAGCCGCCGCCGGGCGTCTTTGGACTCATGCGTAAGGGCGACCTGACGATGGGCCAGGGCGCAGCGGCCACCGTCTCGGCCTCCAGCGCCCGCGTCTACGCGAGCAGCACCACCGCCAAGCGGCAGTGGTGCGTCATGGCCACCCTCAAGCAGGGCGACACCGTCAAGGTGCTCGGCACGGCCGAGGGCGACCTCGTGCGAGTCCAGCCGCCCGAGGGCACGCACGTGTACGTCGTGGACCAGTACGTCGCGGCGAGCGCCGCGGGAACGGGGGCCGACAGCGCGATCGCCAAGATGGAGATCGAGCCGCCGAAGGTCGACCCCTTCATCGAAGAGTTCAAGAAGACCGATAAGGACCTCGACGGGGAACTCGCCAAGCCTATCGCCGACCGCCAGTTCGCCGACGTGGCCACGAAGTTCAAGGAGATCGCCGAGAAGGCCGACAAGGCTTACGTCAAGACGGCGGCCGCCAAGCGCCTGGCCTACATCGCGGGCCTCAAGGAGCAGCAGGCCGAAGTGCTGCGCGTCATGGCCATCGGGCAGGACCTGGACCAGCGGCTGGCGGAGCTCAAGTCGCAACAGGCCGCCAAGCAGGCCGAGACGGTCCGCGAGCGCAAGGAGGCGGCCCGCACCGATTTCCTCGCCACCGGCATGGTCGCCCGCATGGAGAGCCTCGAGGACGTCGACTACCCGATCAAGTTCAAGCTCGTGGACCAGAACAACCGGCCCCTGGTGGTCCTCAAGAGCTCGACGGCCGACTTGAGCAAGTACGTCGGCAAGGTCGTCGGCGTGCGCGGCACCAAGACATATCTGAAGGACTGGCGGATCTACCTGATCTCGGTGGACGAGATCGAAGCGATCGAATAAAGCTCAAAGTTCAAGGTTCAAAGTTCAAAGTCACGGAGGGAACACCTTCCTTTCGTGACTCTGAACTTTGAACTTTGAACTTTGAACTTTGAACTTTGAACCTTGAACTTTGAACTTTGAACTTCCTTACCCCAGATTCACCCACCGCAGGAACCGCCGAAGGACGTCCTTGGGAGCAGGCGGCATCGACCGGAACACGCCGTGCCAGAAGACGCGTGACATCGTCCGGCTGAAGCCGCCCGTGCCAATCCGCTTGCGGGGAATCCAGCGGACCTTGTCCGGGTTCGCGAGGCCCCACTCGATGAACGCCGACATCTCGGCGATCATGTGGCGGCGGTGTTCTTCATAGTCGACCATGACCCGATATTCTAAGCCCCCAGGCGACGCAAGTCATCGGGATTTCACGGCGCGCGTGTGCCACGGCCGGTCTTGTCCGTCTTTAGCGTCAACCCTCTCCCTTTACGGGAGTACGTGTCTGGCGTGACACGATATTGCCGGGTGGCACGGCCACAGCCTGCCCGCCGCGGCGGGCGCCGTTGCATGGCCGTGCACGGTCACATGGGGTAGCATGCACGGTCACGCAACGGCGCGTGACCGTGCCACCCACGTTAAACAGGTACTTACGGGGAGACTGTAGCGACGTTACAGAGTGATTCTATCCTGTTTCGCGGCGTAGTTGGT
>JAPLML010000206.1 GCA_026387055.1 Planctomycetota bacterium
CAGCCGTCGCCGGTACGGCGACGGTCGCAGGATCAACGTCTCCCGCCGCTCCCGCGGCGGGCTCGAATGAGGCGCCCTTCACGATGCCGAATACGAGCACCGAATCACCGGCCCGAGGCCTGTATGCGGGGAAGGCTGTTACGGTGATGGGGCTCGGCCTTTTCGGTGGAGGGGTCGGGGCCGCGCGGTACTTCGCCCGCCGCGGCGCCCGCGTCACCGTTACCGACACCAAGTCCTCCAAGGAACTCGCCCCCAGCCTCAAGGCCCTCAAGGGCCTGGCCGTCACGTTCCACCTGGGCGGCCACCGGACGAGCGACTTCACCCGTGCCGACATCGTGGCCGTCAGCCCGGCCGTCAAGCCGGACTCGCCGTACGTGGCGCTGGCCCGGAAGGCCGGCGCGACGATCACCTCGGAGATGAACCTTTTCATGGAGCTGTGCCAGGCCCCCGTCGTGGGCGTCACGGGCTCCAACGGCAAGAGCACGACCACGGCCCTCGCCGGCGCGATCCTGGGGCGGGACCGCCCGGCGCGCGTGGCGGGGAACATCGGCAAGAGCCTGCTGGACGAGGTCGAGGGCATTGGCCCCGACGAGACGATCGTCCTGGAGCTCTCCAGCGCCCAGCTCCACGCGCTGGCCCGGGTGCGCCGGAGCCCGCACGTGGCCGTCGTCACGAACATCAGCGAGAATCATATTGATTGGCATGGCTCTATGCGTGCCTACGTCAGCGCCAAGAGGAACATCCTGCGGTTCCAGAAGCCCGGGGACGTGGCCGTCCTGAACGCCGACGATGCCGAGGTCCGCCCCTGGCGCCGCCTGGCGCCGGGACGGGTGGTCTTGTTCTCCGCGCGCCGAGCGCGGGCCGAGGGCGTCTTTGCCGACGGCGCCGGCCTGGTCTTCCGCCTCGGCGGCCGCGAGGAGCGCGTGGATATCTCGCGGATGCAGCTTCGCGGCCGGCACAACCTGTCGAACGTTCTGGCGGCGGCGGCGGCGGCGCGGGTCCTCGGCGTGCCGGCGCCGGTGATCGGCGAGGCCATTGCCGCGTTCCGGCCGCTCGCGCACCGGCTGGAGCCCGTCGGCGAGCGCGGGGGCGTCCTGTTCGTCAACGACAGCAAGGCCACCACGCCGCTGGCGGCCTGCGCGGCGATCAACGCCTTCGAGGAGCCGATCGTTCTGATCGCGGGGGGTTACGACAAGCACATCGATCCGGCGCCGATGGTCCAGGCGATCCGCCGGCGGGTCAAGGCGGTCGTCCTGGTTGGGAAGACGGCCGAGGCGCTCCAGAAGGCGATCGGCAACCGTCGGCCCGTCGTCGAGCGGGCCGGAGATTTCGCGGACGCCGTGCGCCGGGCCGCCGCCCTCGCCCGGCGGGGCGACGTGGTGCTCCTGTCGACCGGCCACGCGAGCTGGGACATGTTCGACAACTACGAGCAGCGCGGCGAGGAGTTCCGTCGCGTGGCCACGGAGCTTGGCATGACGCCGTTGCAGGCCGGTTGAGGCGCATCAGGAAAAGGGACCCGACGATGGATCTCCTTCGACGATTCAGCGAAGCCCGGCACGAGGGCCGCCCGTGGCGCGCCACGACGTTTTGGTCCTGGAACGACGAGCTGGATCCGGAGGAGATCCGGCGGCAGATCCGCGAGATGGCCCGCGGCGGCCTGGGCGGCCACTTCATGCACGCCCGCCGCGGCCTGGCGACGGCCTACCTGGGCCCCGAGTGGATGGAGGCGGTCCGCGCGGCGATCGACGAGGGCCGCCACACGAGCGTCACGCCGTGGCTGTACGACGAGAACGGCTGGCCGAGCGGGGCCTGCGCCGGCCGCGTCTACACCGGCCGCGAGGCCTTCCGCCAGAAGTTCCTCGTCTTCGAGGAAATCCAGCCGGCGAAGTGGGAGCCTTCCGAGAGCACCGTGGCGGTCTTCCTGGCGAAGCGGGACGCCCGGGGCGGCTACGCGTCCTTCCGCCGCTTCGCGGAGCCGCGGTCGGCCTGCGGCAAGACCCTCCGGGCCGACGAGGCGATCCTGCACTTCCTCTGCCGCACGGGTGAATATGTCGATGTCTTCAACCGCGATGCCACCGAGGAGTTCCTCAAGCAGACGTACGAGCGGTACCGCGAGACCGTGGGCGGGGAGTTCGGCCGGGCCATCCCCGGCATCTTCACCGACGAGCCGCAGTACTCCGGCGCCGGCCACCGCGTGCCGTGGTCGCTGGAGCTGCCGAAGTTCTTTCGCCGCGCGTGCCGCTACGAATTGCTCGACAAGCTGCCGGAGCTGTTCTTCGCCATCGGCGAGTTCCGCAAGACCCGCTTCGACTTCTACCAGGCGGTGACGCGGCTGTTCCTCCTGGCGTGGACGATGCCGATCCACCAGTGGTGCGACCGGCACGGCCTCCAGTTCACGGGCCACGTGAACGCCGAGGACACGCTTCTTTCGCAGGTCCAGTCGGTCGGCGCCGCGATGCCGCACTACGAATACATGCACATTCCTGGCATTGATCACCTGGGCCGGGGGCTGGGCAGCCCGGTCCTCGTCAAGCAGGTCTCGAGCGCCGCCGCCCAGCTCGGCCGCCCCCGCGTCCTGGGCGAAATGTTCGGGTGCTCGGGGTGGAACGCCAGCTTCGACGACCTGCGGTGGATCGCCGAGTGGCAGTTCGTCCTCGGCGTGAACTTCGTCTGCCAGCACCTGTCGGCGTTCTCGCTGCGCGGCATCCGCAAGCGCGACTACCCGCCGAGCCTGCACTACCACCAGCCCTGGTGGCCGCACTATTACCTGTGGAACGATTACGTCGCGTCGGTCCTGGCGATCCTGACGGCCGGCACGCCCGTCGCGGACGTCCTGGTGGTCCACCCGATCACCAGCGCCTGGGCCGAGTACAGCCCGCTGGATCACCGGCCGGTGAAGGAGCTGGATGCAAGCCTGCGGGCGCTGGCGGACTTCATCCTCGGCACGCACGCCGACTTCCATTTCGGCGACGAGCTGATCCTGGAGCGGCTCGGCCGCGTCGGCAAGAAGCGGCTCGAGGTCGGCAAGTGCAGCTACCGCCTCGTGGTGGTGCCCGACGCGACGAACCTTCGCAAGAGCACCGTCAGGCTCCTTCGGAAGCTCCAGGAGGCCGGCGGCACGATCGTCTTCGCCGGGCGCGTGCCGGAGCGGATCGATGGCGAGCCGTCGCCCGACGTGGCCTGCCTGGCGAAGAAGTGCCTCCGTGCGAACCTAAAGAACCCCCGGGGCCGGGCGGCGCTGCGGCGGGCCCTCGCCCCGCGGGTCGAGGTCCTGACGGCGGGCGGCAAGGACGCCGCCGGTATCCTCGCCCAGTGGCGCGACGCCGGCGAGGACCACGCCTTCTTCTTCCTCAACACCGATGACCAGCGGTCCGTCAAGGCCCGGGTGCGGTTGCCAGTATTGGGAACGCCGATTTTCCTGGATGCCGCCACCGGCGAGAGCTGGCAGATGAAGGCCCAGACGCGCGGCAAGTCGACCCTCCTGACGCACACCTTCAGCCCGCGCGAAGGCCTGCTCGTGATGGTGCGGACGGGGCGGGACAACGGGCTTGTGCCCCAAGGTCCCCCGCCGGTCCCCACGCGGCGCCAGGCCCTGAGAGGGCGATGGAACGTCAAACGCCTGGACCCGAACGTCTTGGTGCTCGATACCGCCCGCTGGCGGACCGATGAGGGGACGTACTCCGCCCCCGCGCCCATTATTGACATTCAGCAGGAACTGATGCAGCGCGGGCAGCAGGCGGTCATCTTCCTGCGATTCGAGTTCGACTGCGCGATCGGCGACCTCAAGGGCCGCCGGTTCGAGTTGGCCCTCGAACAGCCCCATGCCTGCGAGATGTGGTGGAACGGCATGCGGATGCCCCTGGTCGACGCCGGGCCGTACTGGGACAGGGCATTCCGGCGCGTGGACGTCACGCCGTTCGTCCGGCAGGGCGACAACGTGGTGGAGATGAAGCGGCCGTGGCAGGTCGACGATCGCCGCCTGGCCGTCCTGATGGGGCGGGCCGGCGGATGGGAAGCGCGGACCCTCGCGCCGGACGTGGAACTCGAGGCGATCTACCTCCTGGGCGATTTCGGCGTGGCGTTTCCCGGGGGGTGCCGGCAGGCGCCGCACGGCTCGAGATGGATGCTCGGCCGTCCGCAGATCGTGGATGAATCGACTCGCCTCGTCGCCGCCGACCTGGTGCGGACGGGCTACCCGTTCTTCGTCGGCCGCCTGGCCCTGGAGCGCGAGGTCGTCCTGAAACGGGAGCCCTCGGAAAACGCGGTGCTCGAGCTGCCGCCGTTCAAGGCCATCACGGCCACGGTCAACGTGAACAGGCAGGAAGCGGGCACGGTCTGGAAGGCGCCTCGCGTGGTGCCGGTGGGCGGGATGCTGGTGCGCGGCCGCAATCGCGTTGTGGTGACGCTGACGACGAGCCTCCGGAACATGCTCGGTCCGCACCATCACCAGGATGGCGAGGTGCTGTGGGTCAGCCCGCAGTCGTTCGCGTGCCAGCGCGGTTGGTTCGGCCGCAGCGCCGGCCACTCGTGCGTTCCGAGCGACTACAACGTGGTCGACTTCGGCCTCGGCGGCGAAGTGGTGCTGCGGTACTGATCGAGACACATAGGCCGGGGCGAGTACGTGTTTAGCATGACACGGGATTGCCGGGTGG
>JAPLML010000128.1 GCA_026387055.1 Planctomycetota bacterium
CCGGACGGCCTGGCTCTATGGCAATTACCTGGCGTCGACCGGCGGCGTTCGCGCCTACTCGGCCAACGAAATCCAGAACGTCATCTGGTACGTCGAGAAGGAGATTTCCTCGCTGACCTCGCGCGAGAACAATCTCCTCGCCTTGGCGGCCACCGGCGGCGCGGCATGGGGTGCCGATTTCCATGGCATCATGGCCATGAACCTTTACGGCAACCCCGGCGACTTCAACCCGGCCCAGAGCCAGTTGGTGCAGGTCCCCGCGCCGGGCGCGGTGCTTCTGGGCGCCCTCGGCCTCGGCCTGGTCGGCCTGATTCGGAACCGGCGGAAGGCCTGAAGCCGCCCTCGCCCATACGAGCGTCAAACGCTGAGCACATGAGACCACGGGCGCGGCGGGTCGTTAACCTGCCGCGCCCCCGCGTTATCTCGCCGAGCGGGGGCAATCGCCCCGCGGTGGGTCAGGGTACCTGTCTGGCGCGGGTGGCACGGTCACGCGCTTTTGCGTGGCCGTGCTTGCTCCCCACGTGACCATGCACGGCCACGCAAAAGCGCGTGGCCGTGCCACCCGGCAATCAGGCATGACGCTAAACACGTACGGGTCAGGTCGAAGACTCGCCGTGGCGAGAGACCCACCGCGCACGAGGTTAAGTGACGTCTTGGGAGTAGTGCCCCCACTTCCACTCGCGGACCTCCGGCATGTCCTGGCCGTACGTGCGGATGTACTGCTGGTGTTCGACCAGCTTGTCGCGCACCGCCTGTTTGGCGTAGGCGGCGCTCGACGCCAGGCCGGGCACGCGGTCAATCACGTCCGTCAGCAGGTGGAACCGATCCATCTGGTTCATCACTGTTATGTCGAAGGGGGTCGTGGTGGTGCCCTCTTCCTTGTACCCGCGCACGTGCAGATTGTCGTGGTTCGTGCGGCGGTAGGTCAGGCGATGGATCAGCCAGGGATAGCCGTGGTAGGCGAAGATGATGGGTTTGTCTTTGGTGAAGAGGGCGTCGAAATCCTGGTCGCTCAGGCCGTGGGGATGCTCGGATTGCGACTGGATCGTCATCAGGTCCACGACGTTGATCACCCGGACCTTGAGCTTCGGCAGGTACTTGCGCAGGAGGTCGACGGCCGCCAGGGTCTCCAGGGTGGGCACGTCGCCGGCGCAGGCCATGACCACGTCGGGTTCGCCGCCCTGGTCGCTGCTGGCCCAGGGCCAGAGGCCGATGCCCGCCGTGCAGTGCTTGATGGCGGCGTCCATGTCCAGCCACTGCGCCTCGCTCTGCTTGCCGGCCACGATGACGTTGATGTAGTGGCGGCTCCGCAGGCAGTGGTCGGCCACCGAGAGCAGCGTGTTGGCGTCCGGCGGCAGGTACACGCGGATGATGTCGGCCTTCTTGTTCACCACGTGGTCGATGAAGCCGGGGTCCTGGTGGCTGAACCCGTTGTGGTCCTGCCGCCACACGTGCGACGTCAGCAGGTAGTTCAGCGAGGCGATGGGGCGCCGCCAGGGGATGTGCCGGGTGACCTTGAGCCACTTCGCGTGCTGGTTGAACATCGAATCAATGATATGGATAAATGCCTCGTAGCAGGAGAAGAGGCCGTGCCGCCCGGTCAGGAGGTACCCCTCGAGCCACCCCTGGCACTGGTGCTCGCTCAGGACCTCCATGACCCGGCCGTCGGGGGAGAGATGCTCGTCGGTGGCCAGCGTCTCGGCCATCCAGGTCTTGCCGGTGGCCTCGAAGACCGCCCCCAGGCGGTTGGAGGCCGTCTCGTCGGGTCCGAAGATGCGGAAGTTGCCGCTCTCGAGGTTCAGCCTCATCACGTCGCGCAGAAACGTCCCCAGCACGCGGGTGGCCTCGGCCTCGACGGCGCCGGGCCGGGGCACCGCGACCGCGTAGTCCCGGAAGTCTGGAAGCTTGAGGTCGCGCAGCAGCAGCCCGCCGTTGGCGTGCGGGCAGGCGCCCATCCGGCGTTCTCCCTTGGGCGCGAGCTCGGCCAGCTCGGGGAGGAACCGGCCCGCCTTGTCGAAGAGCTCCTCGGGCTTGTAGCTCCGCATCCATATCTCCAGGAGCTTGACGTGCTCGGGATTGCCGGCCATCTCGGACAGGGGCACCTGGTGGGAGCGCCAGGAGCCTTCCATGGGCAGGCCGTCGACTTCCTTGGGGCCGGTCCATCCCTTGGGCGTGCGAAGGATGATCATCGGCCAGGCCGGGCGGCGGGCCAGGCCCTTGCTTCTCGCCTCGGCCTGGATCTGGCGGATCTCCTCGATCGCCCGGTCGAGCGTCGCGGCCATCAACTGGTGCATCGTCTCCGGGTCGTCGCCCTCCACGAAGTAGGGATGGTGGCCGTAGCCGCGGAAGAGCTGCTCCAGTTCCCGCTTGCTGATCCGCGAGAGCACCGTGGGATTGGCAATCTTGTAGCCATTCAGGTGCAGGATGGGCAGCACCGCCCCGTCGCGGACGGGGTTGAGGAACTTGTTGGAGTGCCAGCTGGTGGCCAGGGGCCCCGTCTCGGCCTCTCCGTCGCCGACCACGCAGCAGACGAGGAGGTCGGGGTTGTCGAAGGCCGCGCCGTACGCATGGGAGAGCGCATAGCCCAGTTCCCCGCCCTCGTGGATGGAGCCGGGGGTCTCGGGGGCCACGTGGCTGGGGATGCCGCCGGGGAACGAGAACTGGGTGAACAGCCGCTTCAGGCCCTCGGCGTCCTGGGAGATGTTGGGGTAGGTCTCGCTGTAGGCGCCCTCGAGATAGGTGTTGGCCACCAGGCCCGGCCCCCCGTGCCCGGGGCCCGTGATGAAGATCGCGCTCAGGTCGTACTTCCGGATCACGCGGTTCATGTGGACATAGATGAAATTCAGCCCCGGCGTGGTGCCACAGTGGCCCAGGAGCCTGGGCTTGATGTGCTCGAGCTTCAGGGGTTCCCGGAGCAGCGGATTGTCGTACAGGTAGATCTGGCCCACCGACAGGTAGTTGGCCGCCCGCCAGTAGGCGTGCATCTTCCTGAGGAGTTCCGGAGAGAGGGGCTTGTCCATCGCATGCCTCCGTCGGGCCTGGGTTCCCACGGCCCCGTTGCCGGGGGGACGCTCGCGCGTCGTTCGCGTGGTTCCCCCATAGAGCGATCTTACCGCCATCTCCCCTCCAGGCAAACCGGAATCCGCAATCGGCGGGAATCCCTCAGTCGGGTGGCATGGCCACAGCCTGCCCGCCGTGGCGGGCGCTGTTGCCTGGCCATGCGCCCCGAAGCTCGCAGGACCATGGCCACGCAAAGGCGCGTGGCCATGCCACCCCCGAGGCCTTACAATCGGCGGGGGAGGGGTCAGGCAACGCCCTGCAAGGGAGGCTGCGCGGGACTGCCAGGCGACATCCTCCTGGACCAGGACGTTCGACGGCTTCGCTGCCTCCGCCGCCGCCGGGATGGCTCCCCGGCCGGGAAGACCCTTGCCGGGGCGGGACTTGCACCCGCTGGAACTGCGTACCTTCCACGGCGCACCTGGCCTACAACACCAAACCTCGACTCTACCATTTTGTGCCGTCTCACGGCGTCCCGATTATTGTCTCATCTCGTGGGTCGCGCTGGAGCCGACCAAGATTAGCCCTAACCCAGTCCACATCAATGGCTCCGTTCCGAAAAAGCAGATCATGCGAAGCAAAATCCGCTTCCTCCCCGCAGGTGATATCGTCTCCCGCACCCCCTTCGTCTACGCCGTTCCGACCGATGCTGTATAGCTCGAAGAGCTGCTTGGGGTGACGTGATGGATATCTGTAGCGTAATGTGTTACCCCACAAGTCCCGAAAGGTATCCTGCCGCAAATCCACAAGCATTGACGCGCGGCCGGACCGCCAACACCATTGAGTGTACTCTCTGCCTTGAATCCAAAGGTACAGGTCATGGGCATCCCCATGAGGAAGAAGTAAGGGCTCAGGGTTGAAAAACGCTTCAGAGAAGACCAAATCCGCCAGTTGCGTGACCTGCGATTGTGTCTCCCGAATACGATTCGTGCGCTGAATTTGCAGGACCACACCACCAGCGAGGCACAGTATGACCGCCCCCGCAAGCCCAATATGCCATAGTCTTCGCTTCGCGTAAAATGGGGACATTCTAGTTTTTCGCTCCCTTCCGGGGCGGGCCGCGGGGGCGGAGCGTGTGTTGCAGGCCCAGCCGACACGCGGCGGCGGCCACACATCCCGCCGCGCCAGGCGGCGTGCCGCGCTCCACGCTCCTCCGCACCGCCGAAACAGCCCCTTCGCATCCTGACTTTCGGGGCCGTCTCTGCATTCACGCCTGTTGCGGCCTGCCGACTTGCAGGCGGCCTTTCGCCGCCCCTGTCTCCCGGGCTTCGACGGCTTCGCTGCCTCCGCCGCCGCTGGGATGGCGACCCGGCCGGGACGACCCTTGCCGGGGCGGGACTTGCACCCGCTGGAACTGCGTATCTTTCACGGCGCACGTGGCGTACTACACCGGTGTCTCAAGGCGTGACCACGTTGTTCTTTGCTTGGTCCTGTTGCTGGCCCTTGGCCCAGTCAAGTGGGAAAAATGCGGCAAAGTCTGACTCCCCCAAAACCCCATCATCCGAGGGGGTGAAGACGAGCATGCACATCTGTCCATCTGCGCGACGCATGCATTGCCCGAAACCCGAAAATGGCAACACACTAAACGCGTACCGCTTATTGGCCTCCGTGTCATGGAAGCTCACGGCGAGTTCCCACCCGCCCCCTTCTTTGAGGTCGCGGAGAAGTACGTGTATCATGTGGGCCGTAACCCTGGCAACGACGACCCGATGCCCTTTGGCCACCCAAGGCCAAGCGCGTTTGCGTTGCCCTTTCTCGCCATTGGTGTTTTCCTTCAAAGGCTTCTCCTCTGGGCTCGCTTGCTGCGGCATGGCCGAATCTTGATGCACCTGCCCATCGTCGCCAGATGAGATGCACACAGGCAGGAACACGGCGAACGCGACAAATAGACGAACAAGGCACATTCCGTAGGCGCAGTATCTGGACATGGATAGCTCCCCCTTACTCGGACCATTGGGAAATGAGGACATTCTAGTTTTTCCCCTCCTTGTGGGGCCGGCCGCGGGGGCGAAGCGTGTGTTCCAGCCCAAACCGCCGCGCCGTGGCGGCCATATCTGAAGGCTACCGCCGGGGCGAAGGCAGGTCAAGAGAAATCAAGATGGGTTCCTACGGCATCCGGGCGTGCCGCCCGCCAGCGCTCTTCATGCGCAAGAACCGGGTCGGCCATGTGGTTCGGGCCGCAAGACACGGTGGTTCTGTACCTACGGGTTTCATTACGGCCGGACAAGCCGGTCGTGCCACACCTGGCGGGGTACGCCAGACACGTACTCCCGTCAAGCGAGAGGGACAGCCAGCCTGTAGGCCGGGGCGCAGCCCCGGCACGGGTTCGCACGCGGCACGCCAGGATGCCGGGGCGTTGCCCCGGCCTACACCTACAACGCCACTTAACCTCGTGCGCGGTGGGTCTCTCGCCGCGCGAAGTGGCGTTGTAGCATTGACCGGGTCCATGCTGATTCTCCGGGCGATGCAGCACACGCCCAGCCCCGCGTGAACCATGACGGCAAGTTAACACCGCGGCCGTCGGCAAGTCAATCGGCTCTGTAGTTGCAATTGCAGCGCGCATCCATTAGAAAGACATCCCGCGGGGACGGGCGGGCAGCCCGCTCCATGTCGGATTCGGCGGAAAGGAAACGCATGAACGCCAAGAAAACCGTTCGGGCAGGCATCGTGGGGGCGGGGTTCGCCGCCGCCTTCCATAGGTCGCCGTGGCCGCCCTGAAGGCCGGCAAGTTCGCCATCGTCGAGAAGCCCCTGACCGGCTACTTCGGCGACGGGACGGAGGCGTTCCGCGGCGACCGCTTCCCCAAGACCGCGGCGCTGGAGCACGCCCTGGCCAGCGTCGAGCGCATCCTCGCAGCCGAAAGGGAGAGCAAGGGCCGGGTCCTCTACGCCGAGAACTGGGTCTACGCCCCGGCCATCCAGAAGGAGCGCGAGATCATCGAGAAGACCGGGGCGCAGGTCCTGTGGATCCACGCCGAGGAGGCCCACAGCGGCTCGCACGCCAAGACCTATGCCTACTGGAAGTTCTCCGGCGGCGGGGTGATGATCGGCAAGGGCTGCCACCCCCTCACGGCCGCGCTCTACCTGAAGGCCGTGGAGGGCAAGGCCCGCCAGGGCAAGCCCATCCGGCCGGCGGCGGTCTCGGCCCGGACGCACGCCCTCACGCGGCTGCCGGGCTTCCGCGACGAGGGGCACATCCGGTGCGACTATTACGACATCGACGATTTCTCGCTGATGCACGTCGTGTTCGAGGACGGCACGGTGGCCGACATCTTCGCCTCCGACATCATCCTGGGCGGCATCCACAACTGGGTCGAGGTGGCGGCCAACAACCACCGCACGTTCTGCCACATCAACCCCAACACCGCCATGCAGACGTACAACCCGGTGGAAGCTAATTTCAAAGATATCTACGTTGTCGAGAAAACCGGCACCAAGCAGGGCTGGTCGAACCCCTCGCCCGACGAGGACTGGTTCACCGGCTACCCGCAGGAGATCGAGGCGTTCTACCGGACGGCGGCCGGCGGCGATCCGGTCGAGAGCGACAGCCTCCTGGCGGCGGCCGCCATCTCGACCATCTACAGCGCCTACGTCTCGGCCGAGCGGGCCGGGGCCGAGGTGCCGGTGAGGACGTTCTGAGAGCGTGTATGAAAACCCTGTGGCTCAGCCGCCCTCGGCTGAGCGCCCCGTGTCGGCGACAGGCTTTGCCGCCGGAATTGCACACCCGAGGGCGGGTGTGCCACATGGCCCGGGCGGTTCTCATACACGTTCTGAGGCAACCCCTTTCAGGATGACACCATGAGCGCAAGGCCAGCATCCCCCTCCGCGGCGCCCGGCCCCGTCGCGGGCCTTCCCTGGTACCGCGGGCTCACGAAGTACCACTGGTTCGTCCTCATCGTGTGCTGGATGGGCTGGTTCTTCGACACGATGGACCAGCAGCTCTTCATCCTGGCCCGGTCGCCGGCGATGACGGAACTGCTCGGCCCGGGCGTGGCCCAAGAGGACGTCAAGATGTTCAGCGGCGTCGCGACCATGATCCTCATGCTGGGCTGGGCCACCGGCGGCATCGTCTTCGGCATCCTGGGCGACCGCTGGGGCCGGGCCAAGACGATGGTCCTGGCGATCCTCTTCTACTCGATGTTCACGGGGCTTTCGGCCTTCTCGGTAACGTGGATCGATTTCTCGATCTACCGGTTCCTGACGGGCATGGGGGTGGGCGGGACGTTCGGCGCCGCGGTCTCCTTCGTGGCCGAGGTCATGCCCGCGCGGTCGCGGCCGTACGCCCTGGGATTCCTCCAGGCGCTGGCGGCCGTCGGGAACATGACGGCGGCGTGCGTCAGTTTCGCCATCCCCCCCGGCATCCCGGTGCATGGCGTCTCCGGCTGGCGCCTGATGTTCGTGGTCGGCATCGTGCCCGCCCTTCTGGTGCTCCTGGTGATGCGGCGCATCAAGGAGCCCGAGAGCTGGGTCCGCGCCAAGGAGGACGAGGCCCGCGGCAAGGTCGAGCACAAGGGCCACGGGATGGGCAGCGTGCGGGAACTCTTCGGCGACCGGCGCTGGCGCCGCAACGTCCTGGTGGGCATCGTGCTGGGCCTGGCGGGCATCATGGGCCTGTGGGGCATCGGGTTCTGGCTGCCGGAGCTGGTGCGCGACGTCGTGAAGTCGGGCGCCGACTGGTACGTCAGCCTGGCCATGCTGCTCTTCAACGGGAGCGCGGCCGTTGGCACCTATCTATTCGCGGCCCTGATGGGATGGGTGGGGCGCCGGCCGGCGTTCGCCCTGATGTTCATCATCGCGATCGGGACGGTCTTCGGCGTGTTCGGGTTCATGACGCAGGCGAGCCAGGTCTGGTGGATGGCCCCGCTCCTGGGCCTCGGCACGCTGACGGTCTTCGGCGGGTACAGCATCTACTTCCCGGAACTCTTCCCGACGCGCCTTCGCGCGACGGGGGTGGGCTTCTGCTACAACACCGCCCGGTACGTGGCGGCCACGGCGCCGTTTACGCTCGGACTGCTGACGACCGTGTACATCGACTGGCACCCCACGCTCCTGAGCTCGCTCGGCAGCGTCGACAGTCCGTTTCGCTACGCGGCCCTCACGGTCGCCGCCGTTTTCGTGGCGGGGCTGCTGGTGCTGCCCTTCGCGCCCGAGACGAAGGACAAGCCGCTGCCGGAATGATCGGGCAGGAACCGACAGACCGGTGCGCGGTGGGTCTCCTGACCCACCGCGCTGAACCGGAGCATGAGGCGCCGAAACTGGCCCGCCGCGCCTTATGGTCGCCGGCCAGGAGACGATCGGTTTCTTTCACGTAACTCTCC
>JAPLML010000328.1 GCA_026387055.1 Planctomycetota bacterium
GCCCTGGACCGGCTGCCCAGCATCGACCTCGGCGCGTCGGACCCCGCCCGCGTCAGGGCCACCGGAACCTGAGACACCGCGGCGCGTCCTGGGGCGAAATGGTCCAGGAGGCCAGGGCCTACGGCCCGACGGCACGCCCTACACCGCCATCATCCGCCGCCGGTGTCGCTGCCTCGACTGCGGCTAGGTGCGAACCGACAACGAGTACCTCTAGGCGGCGGGCTTAACCAGTAATCCCGCCCCCAACTTCTGGGGCGAGGTAACTTAGCGCCTGGTCACCACTTGGCGCGCCGCGCCGTCAGCTCACCGTCTCGAAGTTCTTGACGACCCGCGTCACCGTGAAGACGTTGCCGTTGCCGTCCAGGTCGATCGCGTCGCCGGCGCCCGCCCCGCCATCCCACTGGCTCGCCTTGGCGAAGGAGGCGCTGTTGCCCGGCTGCCCGGCGATGCCGACCGTCACCGTATCGTCGTCGTCGCCCGTCTTGATGGACACCACCCCGCCGAAGACCGAGATCGGACCGGGGTCCGCTCCGTTCGCCTCAATCGCCACCTGGTCGGCGCCCGCGCCGGTGTCCACCGTCAGGGCCTTGTACACCTCGGTGTCATCGATGTGCACGACGTCGTTGTCGGCCCCGGTGACCAGCGTCACGGCGCCCTTGAGAATCGAGTTGTTCGTGAGGGTAAACGTATCCTGCCCTGCGGCGCCGGTCAGAGCCAGATTGCCGACGATCATCGAGGCATCCACCGTCATGTTCGAGCCGCCGCTTCCGAACGTGCCCGTCACGTTGCCCAGGACGCTGGCGGCATTCAGAATCGTGAGGGAATCCACCCCGTCGCCGGCGTTCACGGTCAGATTCCCGCGAATGTGGCCGCTGTCGATAGTGGTGGTCGTGTTGCCGTTGCCGGCCTGAACGGTCACGTTGCCGACGACGGCGGACCCGCCATAGAGGTAGAATGCGTTGTCGCCGTCGCCGCCGATCAGGTCGCATTTTCCGTACACGACGCTCATATCGGTGATGAAGAGGTGGCTGTTGCCTGGGCCGGTGTCGGCCGTCACACCGCCCAGGACCGTCGACGCGCTGTTCAGTTGCAGGTTGTCTTCGCCGGCCCCGCTCGTGACCTTGACGCTTCCGCCCACGAAGGCCCCGCCGAACATGACGCTGGACCCGTCCGCGCCGGTCGCCACAGCGACGTTGCCGCCGATCCGGACGCCGGTGCCGAAAACCGAGAGGCCGTCCGCCCCCGCCCCGCCGGTCATCGTCAACGACCCGCCGATGGTCGAGCCGTTGATCGTGCCGCTGCTGCCGCCGTTGCCGCTGGTCACCTGCATGTTGCCCATCACCCGACTGGCGTTGACGATGTTGAACTTGTCGGCCCCCTCCGCGCTGGTCACCGCGAGGCTGCCGCTGACGGTGGCCCCGTTGAGTGTGACCGAGGTTTTGCCGTCGCCGTTCGTGAACGTGACGTTGCCGCGCACCGCCGCACCGGTCGCCAGGGTGAAATCGTGACCGGCGCCGTCGCCCGCGAGGACCTTCACGTTGCCAATGACCAGCGAGGTCCCCAGCGTGAACACGCTGTCCCCGTTGCCGAGGGTCGCGCTGACGCCCTGGCCGATCAGGGAGGAGTTTTCGATCAGGAGGTTGTCGTCGCCATCGGCGGCCTTGACGACCAAGGCGCCCGCCACGCGGCCTGCGTTCACCGAAGTCGTGCTGCCCCCCGCAGCGAGGTCCAGGCTCACACTGCCGCGGACGGTGGCGTTGTTGGCGATGGTCACACTGTCCGATCCCGCCCCGCTCTTAAGCGCGAAAGCGCCACCCATCACCGAGGAGTCGATCACGGCGCTGTTGTCCCCCGCCCCATAGGTCACGCCCACGTCTCCTTGCACCCGAGCCTGGGCGGCGACGAACAGACTGCCCCCGCCGGGGGCCGTGATCGCCAGGCTGCCGAACAGCCGGC
>JAPLML010000404.1 GCA_026387055.1 Planctomycetota bacterium
CACCGCGCCGGAGACAGCATACGCGGCGCAGGTAAAGCGACGCGCGCGGCGGGTCAGGAGACCCGCCGCGCAACGTGGCTTCGTGGCGATGAGTAAACCCTCGAATTCGCGGACAGGTCGGAGTATGCTGGCGTGCCGGACCTCGGCAAGGCGCCGCCCCGGGATAAGGAGGCTGTCATGTCGCGCATCACGCGCAGGAAATTCGTGAGCCTGTCGGCCAGGGGCGCCGCCGCGCTGGCGGCGGGGGCCACGGCGATGGCCGCCGCGAAGCCCGGCCGCGCCGCCTCGGCCGGCGAGAAAGTCATCCTTGCCCTGATCGGCGCCGGCGGCCGCGGCCACGACCTGGCCCTCGGCTTCGCCAAGCTCGAGAACGTGGAGTTCAGATACATCTGTGAGGTCAATGAGAACCGCGGCGGCAAGACCGCCGAGGAGCTGGAGAAGCTCCAGGGCCGCCGGCCCAAGCGCGCCCTGGACATGCGCGACGTGTTCGCCGACAAGGACGTTCATGCCGTCATCATTGCGACGCCCGAGCACTGGCACGCCCTGGCCACGATCTGGGCCTGCCAGGCGGGCAAGGACGTCTATGTCGAGAAGACGCCCTCGCTGACCGTCTGGGAAGGGCGCCAGATGATCGAGGCGGCCCGCAAGTACAACCGCATCGTCCAGGTCGGCACGCAGAACCGCAGCGCGCCGTACGGCGCGTCGGCGCGCGAGTACCTCAAGAGCGGACGTCTCGGCAAGGTCGTGCACGTCAAGGTGTACAACATGCTGGCCGGAGGGCCCTTCCGGCCGCAACCCGACGCCAACCCGCCTCCGGGCCTGAACTGGGACCTCTGGCTCGGCCCGGCGCCCGCGCGGCCGTTCAACCCGGGCCGGCTCAACTGGTACGTCTGGTGGGACTACTGCGGCGGGACGCTTTCCGGCGACGCCATCCACCAGCTCGACCTGGCGCGGATGGCGCTCGGCGACCCGCCCCATCCCCGCGCGGCGTATTGCGCGGGCGGACGCCTGGCCTTCGACGACCGCCACGAGATGCCCGACACCGAGATCATCACCTACGATTACGGCACGTTCACCATGACGTGCGAGAACGGGACCTTCTCGCCGTACCTCAAGAAGATCCCCCCCGAGATCCGCTTCAGCGACAAGTTCCCCAACTGGCCGACCACCGGGACCCGCATCGAGATCTATGGCACTCAGCGACTCATGTACCTGGGCCGGCACGGCGGCGGATGGCAGGTCCTGGACGAGACCGGCCGGATCGTCGACCAGGACCCGGGGTACTTCCCCGACAAGTGGCACCAGCCCAACTTCATCGAGTGCATCCGCACCCGCCGGCGGCCCAACGCCGACATCGAGCAGGCCCACGTGAGCGCCTGCCTCGTGCACCTCGGCAACCTGGCCTGCCGGACCGGCAACCAGCGGCTGGTCTTCGACGCGAAGACCGAAACGTTCGTCGGTAACGAGGCGGCCAACAGGTTCCTGAAGCCCGCCTACCGCAAAGGCTACCAGGTTCCGGAGGAGGTGTGAAAAACATGCGGACCCTTCCAGTCGTCGCTTGTGTGGCGCTCGCGCTCGGCCTGGCCGCGGGCTGCGCCGAAGAGAGCCGGTACGACGCCGTTCTCCTGAGAACCAGGGAAATGGAGAAGATGCTTGGGGACCAGACCGCCAAGACGCCGACCGCTGCGACGGCGGGGCGGGCCGAGACGACCGTTCAGACCGCGGCGGCCGAGGCCGTGGCCTCCGTCGAGCCAAGGAAGGTCGTCTACACCGGGTCGTTCACGGTCCTCGTGCCCGACGCGGCGGCGGCCGTCGAGGCGACGCGCAGGCTGGCCGAATCGATGGGCGGCTACATGCAGCACTCGACCCTCGACAGCATCGTCGTCCGCATCCCAGCCGCCAGGTTCGGCGAGGCGGCGGAGGCCCTCAAGAACATCGGCACCGTGACCGACCGCCAGATCGACGCCCAGGACGTGACGGAGGAATACGAGGACCTCGAGCTCCGCCTCAAGAGCGCCAGGGCGCTGCTCGACAAGCTCCTGGCGCTTCTCGAGAAGGCCCAGAACGTCAAGGATGCCATGGAAGTGGAGCGCGAGGCGGCCCGCGTCCGCGCCGAGATCGAGAAACTCGAAGGCCAGAAGAATCGCCTCTCCAGCCGCATCGCCTATGCGACGCTGACCGTCCGCTTTACCCCGACGAAGGAAGCCCCGCGCGAACTGAAGGCGGCGCTCCCCTTCTTCTGGCTCAGGGAGTTGGGCATCGAGCACCTGATGAACGCCTTCGGGCTGTAGCGCCTGGCATGAAAGGAGTCCCCCATGAGAAGGATTGTCCTGATCGCGGCCCTTGCGGCAGTCTCGGGCCTGGCGGGGTGTCTGGCCCGAACCATGAACCTTCCGGCCGACTTCGTGAAGGTGGAGCAGCCTTACGGGGGACCCTACGCCGTCCGTGGGATCTCGGCCGACGGTGTGATGATCGCCCTGCGCTTCGAAAGGAACCCGCAGAATGGTACGCTTGCTTTCTGGACCGAAGCGATGACCAACCAGGTGGTGTCCGGTCGCGGCTACAAGGCCGCGGGCAGCGAGGACGTTGCCTCCGCCGCCAAAGTTCCGGGCCGGCTCCTGACCTTCACCGCCCAGAAACAGGGCGTGGGGTTTACCTACGTGCTCGTCGTGTTTGTCCAGGGCAGCGACATCCTCATCGGCGAAGCGGGCGGCCGCACCGACGCGGTCGAGCCGAAACTGGCCGAGATCAAGAAGGCCCTCCTGACCGCAAGGTGACCGCACCCGCACTTGCACGCCTGGGCGAGCCGTTGATGACGCAAGTTGACTCGCCGCGCAGCACATGGTAGGTTGCCCTGCATACGATTCCGCCCAACAGGCAACGGAGGCCTCCATGAGAGGTGCGCCCTGGATCATCGCCCTGGCGATTTCGGCGAGCCTGGCATCGGCCGGCGAGAACTGGCCCCAGTTCCGCGGACCGCAAGGCAACGGGCACGCCGATTCGACCGGCCTGCCCCTCACGTGGAGCGAGGCGGAGAACGTCGCCTGGAAGACCCCCATCCACGACCGCGGCTGGTCCTCGCCGGTCATCTGGGGCAACCAGGTCTGGATGACCACGGCCACCGAGGACGGCACGAAGATGTTCGCCGTGTGCGTCGACCGCGCCGGCGGCAAGATCGTGCACGACGTCAAGGTCTTCGACACCGCCAAGCCCGACCACATCGCGGCGATCAACAGCTACGCCTCGCCCACGCCCGTGATCGAGGCCGGCCGGGTGTACGTCCACTACGGCACGTACGGGACGGCCTGCCTCGATACCCAGACGGGCAAGGTCCTCTGGACGCGGCGCGACCTCGCCTGCGACCATCACGAGGGCCCCGGCGCGTCGCCGATCCTGTTCGACAAGCTCCTCATCTTCCACGTGGACGGGTGCGACGTGCAGTACGTCATCGCCCTCGACAAGGCCACCGGCAAGACGGTCTGGAAGACCAACCGCTCGGTCGATTACAGCCAGGTACATAAGTTCTGCCGCAAGGCCTTCTGCACGCCGATCGTCATCGAGGCCGACGGCCGGCTCCAGCTCATCAGCCCCGGCTCCAAGGCCGTGATGGCGTACGATCCCGGCACGGGTGAGGAACTATGGAAGCTGCGCTATCGCGGCTGGTCGGTCACGCCGCGCCCCCTCTTCGGCCACGGCCTCCTCTACCTCATCATCGACTACGACAATCCGGAACTGTGGGCCGTGCGGCCGGGCGGCAAGGGCGACCTGACCGAAAGCGCCGTCGCCTGGAAGATCGCCAAAGGGATGCCGCAGAAACCGTCGCTCCTCCTGATCGGGGACCTCCTGTACCTCGTGAACGACAAGGGCGTGGCCCACTGCATCGAGGCCAAGACCGGCCAGATCGTGTGGAAGCAGTCGCTCGGCGGGGAGTTTTCGGCATCGCCGATCTACGCCGACGGCCGCCTCCACTTCTTCAGCCAGAGCGCCGCCGCGACCGTGATGGCCCCCGGCCGCGAGCCGAAGGTCCTGGCCGTCAACCGCCTCGACGGCCGCCTGATGGCCTCCCCCGCCGTCGCCGGCCAGGCCCTCTTCCTGCGGACGGATACGCACCTCTATCGTATCGAGAAGCGGTAGGGGCGGCCCAACGCGCCGCCAGGGCTGGGGCCGGCGGCCAGCTCGGCGGGCCTCCCGCCGCAGAGCCGGGCTGGTGGAGAACAGGCCCCCATCCCCTGACTTGCTGCCGCTAACCCGAATGGCGAAAATGGTATGGTGGCCCCAGAGGGGCCTGGCCGTGCCACACCCGCCGTTGTCTCGCCGCGGGTCAGGAGACCCGCCGCGCGGAAATCCAGGGGGGCGTCACCCACCCGCCTTCCCCATATAGGGCGGGGCGAGGCTGAAGTCGATACGCTCGCCCTCGGCGCCGAAGTAGCCGCCCCAGCCGATGCGGACGCTCGTGACGCGATTCCATGCGAACTGGCCATCGGCGTCCTTCGACCAGCCGGCGAGCTTGAACCGGCTCAGCGGAACGAAGAACCGGACCCGCCCGGCTGAGGCCAGCAAGCGGCCAGTGGGGGCGAAGTACTCGCTGCCATCGGCGTCGCGGACGATGACCAGGAGCTCCGCCGGCGTCTGCTGGCCTTCGGGAACCCAGGTGTCGGCCGCAAGGAACTCCGCGCCGCCAAGGTCGATGCCGCCGGGATAGTCGAAGAGGAGGAACAGGAAGGTGTCGACCTTGCCCTTTGCGAGGGCGGCGGCCGCGCGCCACACGGGGGCGTCCTTGCGGTCGCGGGCTGCATCGGCGCCGAACTCGGCGCGGACGAACTCGCCCTTGCCGATCGTGGGCTGGACGGGAGGCAACGGCTGCAGCGTCGGCAGCGGGAGCGGGCCGCTCTCCGCCTTCAACCGGCGCGGCAGGCGGCGCTCAGGCGCCCTGAAGAACACGCCGCCGTAAGGTTCCAGCTTCACACGAATGCCTTCGCCCGATGCCACCGGCGTCACGGCGCCGGAGGCCGGGTCCCACTGCTCGACCGGCCCGCTCACCGCCAAGCGAACCTCGCCCTCCCACGGCTTGCCGCTATCGTTGATGATGAAGTGCACCTCATGGTTTTCGATCCGCCGGTGCGTCACGCGGATGGGGGAGCGCGGCGGCGCGACTGCGACGTCGCACTCCAGCACGCGATCCAGGGCCGCAGTGAGCAGGGTCTCCGACCCGGCGGGCAGGAAGATGCCCGCGCCGCCGGCGGCGTTGGCGGTGACCGACGGTCCCACCTCACGGCTTGCGAGCAAGCCGTGGCGCCCTTCGGCGAAGATCTCGCGGGCGAGCGTCTGCACCGCCGCCGAGGGGAACTCGCTCTCGCTGTTGGCGGGCAGCGCCCCCACCGCCGCCACCACCCCGCCGCCGCGCCAGAAACGGGCGAGGTTCTCCCACGCCTTCACGGGCAGTGTGTCGACGCACGGCAGGACCACCACGCGCCAACTCAGGCCGCGGTACTTGAGCGTGCCGCCGGACGCGTCGCCTTCCACCAGCGTCCGCGCGTCGATGAACGTGAAGTCCCGGCGGTTCGCGAACAGCTCTTCGGCGGTGTCGCGATACGCCTTCTCCACCCGCTGGGCCGCCGCCGGACAATCTCTCGTCCAGTCGCGGCCGGGCACGAAGTGCGGCCACACGCTCTCGATGGGGTAGACCACGGCCACGTCGGTGACCTGGCGTCCGCCGTAGAGCATCGTGCAGCACCGGCCCACCCACTGGTTGAGGCGCTTGAGCTGCTCCTCCTTGAGGCCGCTGAACGAGTAGTAACTGGTGATGGTGGTCATGCCGCTCAGGATCAGCCGGTTGCACGTGCCGCGGATTTCCTCTTCGGTTACCTCGCGCCGGGGCCGGGTATCGCCTGTCGGGCGCCAATGCTGGGCGTGGTCGGAGGTCTCGCACATGGTGTCGGGGCGGCCCTCGAGTTCGGCGGCGCTCGCGATGAGCCGCGCCGAGTACCAGTGCACCTCCGGCGGCAGGCTCGTGAGGCAGTCGAGGCTGGGCGCGTCCAGGAAACGCTCGCAGCGGAAGAGGTCGCCGTACAGGGGAACGTGCGTAAGCAGCGGCTCCTCCAGGAGCAGGTGCCCGCCCGACGGAACGTTGTGCCGGCGGCACCAGTCGCGGATCTGGCGGAAGTA
>JAPLML010000746.1 GCA_026387055.1 Planctomycetota bacterium
CCAATGCCGCCGCCACCTTCAACCGATCCCGTTCCTTCCGGCTCATCCGCAGTTCCACTCCTTGTCCTCCCTCGGGGGCAGCCCCGAAAAGAGGACAATTCTACTTTGCGGAAACCGGACATTATCACTTTGCGGCGACACACGCTGCAGGTTGGTTGATATTGCCCCGCCCGTGGGCTACACTGGCGCGTCATGCGGATTCTGGGCCTCGATCTCGGAGAGCGGCGCGTCGGCGTTGCGATCAGCGACCCCGGGGGAATCATGGCGTCGCCCCTGCTGCAATTCCAGCCGAAAGGCCGGAGCGACCTCGTGGCCACGGTGGCCCGCCTCGCCCGAGAGCAGGGGGCCGAGCGTGTGGTGGTCGGGATGCCCCTCCTGCCCGACGGCACGCGCGGCGAGCAGGCCCGGCGGACCGAGGCGGTGGTCCACGCGCTGCGGGCGGCTCTGCCGGTGCCGGTGGCGGTGTGGGACGAGCGGTACTCGACCTCCGACGCCGAGGAGGCGATGCGGCACGCGAACCTCCCGCCGAAGCGGCGCCAAGAGCGCCGCGACAAGGTCGCCGCCGCGCTCATCCTTCAGGCTTATCTTGAGGCGGGGGCGCCGCTTTAGCGGGGGCCGGCTGGGGGCGCGGCGCGGGCGCCGGCGCCGCGTCCACGCGCACCTCCTGCCCGCGATCGTCCGTGCAGCGATAGCTGCTCTGGTCGATGCCGAAGTCCGGCTCCGGCACGATGCGGACCCGCTTGTGGAAGTCGCTCTCCAGGCGGGCGAGGCTCGCGCGCTTGGCGTTCTGCGTGTACTCGGCGATCTGCGGGTGCACGGTCACTTCGATGGCGACCACCGCGTCGCGGGTCACGAGGAGCTTGAGGTACCGCAGGATCGCCAGGGCCATCGATTCGGCGTTCTTGACGATGCCGGAGCCCTTGCAGTACGGGCAGTCCATGTAGGTGGAGCGTTCGAGGCTCGGCTGGACGCGCTGGCGGGTCATCTCGACGATGCCGAACTTCGAGATGTGGAGCATCTGGGACCTGGCCCGGTCGCCCTTGAGGGCGTCGCGCAGGGCCCGCTCGACGTGGCGGCGGTTCTCGGCCTTCTCCATGTCGACGAAGTCGATGATCAGGAGGCCCCCGAGGTCGCGCATGCGGATCTGGCGGGCGATCTCCTCGGCGGCCATGACGTTGAGCTGGTGGGCCGATTCCTCGGCGTCGCGCCCGTGGCGGAACTTGCCGGAGTTCACGTCGATGGCCACGAGGGCCTCGGTCTGGTCGATGACGAGGCTGCCGCCCTTCGGCAGCGTCACGGTGCGGCCGTAGACCCGCTCGATGGCCTCCTCGGCCCCGTACTTGTGGAAGAGGGGGATCTTCTCGGCGTACAGCCTGGCCGCGTCGACGTGGCGCGGCATGACGATCTTCATGAAGTCCTTGACGCGCCGCAGGACCGTCTCGTTGTCGACCCAGACGGCCTTGATATCGGGCGTGTAGATATCCCTGAGCGTGCGCAGCACGAGGTCCGACTCGCGGAAGATCTCGGCGGGGGCCTTCTCGCTCTCGGCGCGGGTCTGCACCACCTTCCAGAGCCGCACGAGGTAATTGAGGTCGCGCTGGAGGTCCTTCTTGGTGCGCCCCAGGCCCGCCGTGCGGACGATGAAGCCCATGCCGGCGGGCGGGCTCAGGCTGCCCAGGAGGTCGCGAAGCTGCCGCCGGATCCCCTCGTCCTCGATCTTCCGCGAGACGCCCAGGCGCCCGAGGCCGGGCATCAGGACGAGGTACCGGCCGGGGATCGAGAGGGCGGTGGTGAGCGAGGGGCCCTTTGTGCCGATGCCCTCCTTGGTGATCTGGACGACCACCTCGTCGCCGGGGTGGAAGATCTCCTGGATCGTGGGGCGGCGGCCGTGCGGCTCCTTGCCCTCGCCCCCCTTGCGCCGGCGCGGGAAGGCCGAGGGGAGGACGTCGCTTGCGTGCAGGAAGCCGTTCTTGACCATGCCGATGTCCACGAAGGCGGCCTGGATGGTCGGCTCGACGTTGTTGACGCGGCCCTTGAAGATGTTGCCGACGTGCCGCTCGACGCTGGCCCGCTCCATGTAGAGCTCTTCGAGGCCGCCGTCCTGGACGATGGCAATGCGGCACTCTTCGCCCTCGGTGACGCTGATCAGCCTTTCTTTTTGCAAGTACTTACAGTTCCTTACAAGTTTGCCATGAGATTTCTGCGCGGCGGGTCTCCCGGCCCGCCGCAGGCCGGGCGATCGCACCCTCAGGCGCGGCGGCTCAGGAGAGCCGCCGCGCGGAGCGGTTCGCGTTGCCCGCCATGCTCATACGAGTTTCCTTCACCCCAGGCGGATTTCGAGGCGCCGGATGTCGGCGCGCGAGACCGCCTCGGGCTCCAGGCCCAGGAGCCTCAGCACCTCGTCGGGCCGGACGGTGCCGGTCGGGCCGGTCGCGAGGACCATGCGCACCACGTCCCGGCCGGCCTCGAGGCGGCGGATGAACGGCCGGGCGTCGAGGGGCTTGGGGCCGGTGGGGCGGTGGCGCACCACCGGCGCCTCGCGGCGCTCGAGCAACCGGCGGACGCGATCCGGCAGGTCGGACGGCGGGGCCTGGAGCCTCGCGACATAGACCACGGCGCTCGGCCGGGCCTTGTCGGTCGGTCGGACAATATCCATCTTGTCGATGGCGATGTCGGCGGGAACCTCGCGGCTCAAGACGCCGAGGACAGCGTCGGGATTGACCCAGTCGGCCAGCTCGAATTCGAGGATCTCGGCCTCTGAGGCGATACCGACGCTTCGCGGTTCCACGAGCGACATTTTCGGCCGCGGGTTGAACCCCTCGCTCATTCGCAGGGGCAGGCCCGCGCGCCGGAGCGCCCGCGCCCACAGACGGATCATGTCATGATGGCTCAGGTACCGCTTGTCTCCTTCCACGCGAAACCAAAGACGTAGGCGTTGTCTGAACAAATCCTCTCCTGAATAATAGTCATTCCTATTTCTTCGCCTCCGCGGCCTTCTTGGGCTGCTTCGGCTGCCTGGGCCTCGGCGGGTTGGGGTCCGCCTCGCCGTCGCGCACCAGCGGCGTGACCCCCGGCATCGCCACGGGGTCCACGGGGTTGGGCCCGAACTCGAGCTTCGGCGGCAGGAGGTTGAGTTTCGAGGACTCGATGCCCCACTTGAAGGAGATCTCGCGGCCGGTGTAAGCGGCCATGCGGCCGAGGACGGAGGTCATCGAGGTCTCGGCGATGCGGCGGCCGTCGTTGATGGGTTTCCCCGCGCGGATGCTCGCGATGAGGTCGGCGTGTTCCTGGACCGACGGATCGGGCACCTCTTTCTCGTAGGACCACGCCTTCTCGCCGGTGATCTTGCCGTTGGCGGGGAAGGCGACGCCCTTCGACCCCACCAGGACGGTATCGACGCGCTGGGCCGTGCCATTGGCCTGCCGGCAGAGGCTGATGACGCGCACGCCGCCCGGGTACTCGTATTCGATGGCGAAGTGGTCCCAGATGTTCCCCCACTTGGGGTCGGTGCGGGTCTGCCGGCCGCCGGTGCCGACGCACTTGACCGGGGTGGCTTGAAACGCCCAGTTCATGAGGTCGTGCTGGTGGACGTGCTGCTCGACGATGTGGTCGCCGGAGAGCCACGTGTAATAGTACCAGTTGCGGCACTGGTTCTCCATCTCAGACCACTCGGGCTTGGGCTGGTGGTACCACAGTTCGCCGGTGAGGAAGTAGCACTGGCCAAGGCGCAGGTCGCCGATGGCGCCGTCGTGCACGCGCTTGATCGTCTCGACGGCGCTGGCCTGGTGGCGCGTCTGGGTGCCCGCGACGATGGCCAGGCCCTTCTCCACGGCCATCTTGGCGGTCTCGATGACATGGCGGACGCCCGCCGGGTCCACCGCGACGGGCTTCTCGGCGAAGACGTGCTTGCCCGCCTGGATGGCCTCGCGCATGTGCAGGGGCCGGAAGCCGGGCGGCTCGGTCAGAAGCACCAGGTCCACGTTCTCGATGACCTTCTTGGCGTTGTCCCAGCCGCTGAAGCACCGCTCCGGGGTGACCTGGAACCGGTCGCCCTCGAGGTCTTTCATGGCCTTGAGGCGCGGGTAAAGGCCGTCCACGCGGTCCTTGAAGAGGTCGCCCAGGGCCCACACCTGGACCCCCGGCGAGGACTTGGCGCAGTTGACGAGGTCGGCCGTTCCCCGGCCGCCGCAGCCGACCAGGCCGATCTTGAGGATGTCGGAGCCGGCGGCATGGGCGACGCGGCTCAGGGATCCGGCCAGGATCGCAGCGGCCGATGCCGCCGCGGCGGAGCCGAGAGGGGAGGAGATGGGATTCGTGGAAGCGCTGGAATTCATGGTGATCGCCTTTCGAGCTAAACCGCATCTCGGACGCCGGTGTGGCACGGCCGGCTTGTCCGGCCGTGAGAACCTGCGGCAGATCCTGCCACGGCCGGACAAGTCCGCCGAAGGCGAGATTCGCCGTGGCGAACCGGCCGTGCCACACCACGAACAGGTGTGCCGGCGTGACTCGTCAAAGGCTTGGCGCGGCGGGTCGGAACCCGCCGCGCCCTGGTCATCTTGAGTGGCCAGTTGCCGGGTGGCATGGCCACGCGCCGTTGCGTGGCCATGAGCCCGACGATTCGCAGAAGCAGGGTCACGCAAAGGCGCGTGGCCATGCCACCCCTGGTCCAACAAGGGCTAGATGAGCTCGGTCTTGCCGGGCACGGCGACGGGGTCCGCCTCGTA
>JAPLML010000502.1 GCA_026387055.1 Planctomycetota bacterium
ACGCACCCCGCCCACCAGCGGCGCGGCCTCGCCCGCGCCGCCGTTCTGGCCGCGCTCCACTGGATGAAGACATTCGGATACGAGAACTCCATCCTCGTGACGCAGGTCTACCGCCTGCCCGCCCTCCGCCTGTACGTCGGCCTCGGCTTCCTCCCGCACCTGGCCGCCCTGCCCGAGATGGCCGAGCGCTGGGCCAAGGTCGGCGCCGCCCTGCGAGGAACCGCAGCGCCGTAGTTGTGCGTTAGTACTACAACGCCACTTCGCGCGGCGGGTCTCCCGACCCGCCGCGCACATGCGTTACCTCCCCGCTGGGCGACTGAGTTCTCAACCGGCTGGCCACGGTTGCTTGACGCGGCCTCTACTGACCGCATATCATCACCGTCTACTGGAAGTGAGACCGGAAATGACGATAGCCACAAGAGGCCGAACAATCCCTCGGCGCGGGCGGCCTCGCCGCCCGAGGCCCGCCGCCCCCGGCGTGCCGTACACCATGAAACTCGCCGACGGGCGAACCGTGTTCGTCGAGGTGCCGGCCTGCATGGCCACGCGCGACCGTAGCGGCGAACTCGCCTTTACGCCCGAAGGAGTCCGGTTCCTCGATCGGGTGCGGGCCCTGGCGTCGGACCTGAACACGCCGCCCACGCCGGCCTTCATCACCTCCCTGCGCGAAGCGGCCGGTATGACCCAAGAGGAACTCGGCAGACGCATCGGCCGCAACAAACTCACCATCTCGCGTTGGGAGTGTGGGACGCTCCATCCCAGCCGCGAGGCCGTCAATCGGCTGCGGAAGCTCTTTCGTCGGTTGAGGGCCTCCGGCGTCCTGCTGCCGGTGTGACGTCGTTTCGCCTGGGGGGCCGGAATGCGGTGCGGGCTCGCCGTTGCCGCCGCCCGGCTGTAGGGTTGACCGGGAACGATGCCGTGGGACATCCGCGAATCTTCTTGAGCGCCGGCGAAACGTCGGGCGATCTCCACGCCTCGAACCTGATCCGCGCGATCCGCCGACAGGCCCCGGACGCCGAAATCGTCGCCCTCGGCGGGCCGAAGATGGAGGCCGCGGGGGCGCGACTCCTGGCCAACACGGTCGAGTTCGGCATTATCGGCGTCGGCCCGATCCTCGGCGGGTTCACGCGGTACCTGGCGCTCCTGAGCCGGGCCGACCGGTTCGTCGGGGCGTGGCGGCCCGACGTGGCGGTCACGATCGATTGCCCGGGCTTTCATTTCCTCCTCGCCAGCCGCCTGCGGGCGCGGCGGATCCCGACGCTCTGGTACATTCCGCCGCAGCTCTGGGCGTGGGCGCCGTGGCGGGTGCACAAGCTGCGGCGCCGATTCACGCACGTCGCGTGCGTCCTGCCGCACGAGGAGGCGTTCTTCCGCGAGCACGGCGTGCCGGTGACGTTCGTCGGCCACCCGGTGGTCGATCACCTGCGGGGGCTGGCGCTCGACCAGCCGTTTATCCGCTCCCTGCGGACCACCGCGAAGGACCGCGTCGTCATCCTGATGCCCGGCAGCCGGCGGCAGGAGGTCGTGCCGATCCTGCGGCGGCAACTCGCCGTCGCCCGCGCCCTGGCCGACCGGCATCCGCCCTGCTCGTTCGTCCTGGCGCTCGCCCACGAGGAGCACCGCGCGTGGGTCGCGCCGCTGACGGCCGCCAGCGGTCTGCCGATCCGCACCGTCGTCGGCAAGACCCACGAGGTCCAGAGCACGGCCGACCTGGCGCTGGCGAAGTCGGGAACAACCACGCTGGAACTGCTGTTCTACGAGAAGCCGATGGCGGTCTTCTACAACATGACGTGGGCGCAGTGGCATCTCCTCGTCCGCTGGCTCGTGCGGACGCCATGGCTGACCCTGCCGAACGCCCTCGCGGGCCGGCGGATCGTGCCGGAGTACATGCGCGACGGGCCGCCAACGGCCGAGCAGATCGATGAAGTGGCGAGCCTCCTGACTGACGAGCGCCGCCGGACCGAGGTCCGCACCGCGCTAGCCGATGTGCGTCGCCGGATCGACGTCCCCGGCGCCGCCGAGCGCGCCGCCGGCGTTGTCCTCAATCTGGTGGGGACCCGCGTGCCCGCGCCGCCGGCGATGAGGCCGGGCTTCGCCATGTGAGCAAGTTCCAGGTTCCAAGTTCCAGGTTCCAGGTGAACAGCAACGTCGTCAACACCGGCATGCGCCGCACAGGGGAACTTGGAGCGTGGAACTCGGAACCTGGAACTTGGAACCTGGAACCATATCCTGCGACTTGCGCGGCTTGATGTCCTTGGTGAGGAGGTTCCTCGCGCAGCCGACGATCTTGCCGTCCGCGCCCACCAGGATGGCCACCGCGTCGATGGTGCCCACGGGCACGAAGCCCATGTTGGTCACCCGGGCCTTCACGACGCCCGACAGCATCAGCGTGTTCGGGTCCGGCCAGGGGAGCACGTCCTCGACGTTCATCGCCGGCAGGTCGCGCGGCACGCCGGCGGGGTTGACCACAAAGTGCACGTCTCCCTTGATGCCCCGCGCCCCCTCGGCATGCACCCATTCGGCCACCAGGGGCACCGTGGTCTTCGGCGGGAGGTTCAGGATCATCGCGAGCGCTTCCCCCACCGCGTTGCCGCTCGAGTCCGTGATCGGCACGATGACCTTGAGCACCAGGATCGGGCTATCGGTATGATTGGTGACCCGGCCGACGGCGTAGGTGATCGTGCCGTCGCGGAAGCCGCCCAGGAGCCGCTCGACCTTGACGGCGATCGGCTCGACGGCGGCGGGCGGCGGCGGGACGCCCGGCGCGGTTGGCACGGGGAGCACGCCGGGCGTGGTCGGAGCCCCCGTTGCAGGGCTGACGGCGCCAACGGCCGGCGCGCCCGGCGCGGCCGCGGCCGGCTTGGGCCCGGATCC
>JAPLML010000310.1 GCA_026387055.1 Planctomycetota bacterium
GGCGAGTTGCCGTAGGAGGGCTTGAGGGTCACGTCGTTCCGCCAGAACTCGTTGAGGGGCACGGGCAGTTCCACGCCGGGGTCGGTCGTCGCGAAGCACAGGATGGTTCCACCGCGGTCGACCGACGACAGGGCCTGCTTGAACGCCGAGAGCGCCCCCGCGCAGACGACCACGAGGTCGGCCGGGCGTCCGCCGTTTGACTCGCGGACGCGCCGCGGCACGTCGTCCTTGGCGTCGAAGACCGCGTCGGCGCCGAACCGCCGCGCCTGGTTCAGACGGAACTCCGAGATGTCGGTCGCAATAATCCGCCCTGCCCCGAGCGCCTTCGCCAGCGCGATGTGCAGCACCCCCGAGATCCCCGCCCCGAGGACCGCCACCGTCTGGCCCGGCCGCAGGTTCGCCGAGCGCTGCCCGCGGACCACGCACGCCAGCGGCTCGAAGAACGAACCCTCCTCGAACGAGACGCCATCGGCCAGCGGAAAGACGCCGCGATCGGCCTGGAGCGGCGGAATGCGGACGTACTCGGCGAACCCGCCGGGGTCGAAATTCGTGGTGTGCAGCGTCTCACAGGCCGTGTGGTACCCCGCCAGGCAGTAGTGGCACGTGTTGCACGGCACGTGGTGCGAGACGGCGATGCGCTGGCCCACGCGCCAGCGCGTGACGCCCTCGCCCGCGGCAGCGATCTCGCCGGCGACTTCGTGCCCGAGCACGATGGGCGCCTTCTTGATGCGGTACCACTCCAGGACGTCGCTTCCGCAGATGCCCGAGGCGCGGATCTTGACGAGCAGTTCGCCCGGGCCGATCTTCGGCACCGGCCGCTCCTCAATCCGCACGTCGCTGTTGCGATAGTACACGGCGACGCGCTGCGTCTTGGGGGTTTCTTGCATGGTCAGCCTTTCGCCGTATCGCCTTCGTCCCCGTGTCCCTACTCCCTTTGTCCCTTGAGAAAGCAACCGCCCCCGCGGTTGCAGGGGCGGCGCTCCATCTTCGCCGCCGCCCGGTGGGGGCAAAGCGGCTCGTGATTGGCTACGGCCTGTGAGCCTTCGCCAACGTGTCAGGTTGTCAGACACCGCCAATCCTATCGACTGTCGGCCGCCGATGGAAACAGTTTTCCGTACCCCGGCCGCGAGGCCACTACTTCGCCGATGCCGGCGCCTGCTGCGGCGGCCTCGTCGGCTCCTGCTGCTTCGGCGGCGACGACGGCTCCACCCGCTTCTGAAACTCCACCAGCAGGATGGCTTGCGTGGGAATGTGGTATTCCCTAACCATCGCATTGTCCGTGGACGTCACCAAGATCCAGTCGTGCGTCACGCGGGTCAGTGTCCCGACCACGCAGACCTCGGCGCCATTCATCGCGCTGGTGGTCGGGGGCACCGGGAGAGACGAGGCCGCACCCAGGGCGTCTCCACGGCGGAACTGAACGGCGCACGGGCTTCCTATCTTGGAGGCCAAGGTCCCCTCACCCTCGCCGCATCCGCCTAGGAGCACCGCTGCGAAACCCATCGCGGCGCACCAGACCACAACGTTCCTGGCTGACATATTCGCGCCCTCCGAGAGGACCGGCCCTCCGCCCGTCGCAGACAGCATCCCCTGCCGCTGGACTCTTGAGGCGGCCTCGCCGGTCCTCAGTTCCCCGTCCCTGCCCTTCGCACCACCTCGTACCCGTGCTGGATGAGCCAGTGATGAAACTCGTAGGTCGTGTGGATGCAGTCGGTCTTGCAGATGCCGCGGACCTCTTCGTAGTCGGGCGTGCCCTCCGGCGTCTGGTCCAGGAGCCGCTGGATCGGGCACTTGATGGCCTTGCAATACTCGCGCCGCTGATACTCGACGTAGCCGGGAATCGCCATGGCATCGCCCTCGGGTTTCCGGAAACCGTGCACATGATAGGAACGGCGGCGCCGGCGGTCCAATGAAAACGCGGCAGCCCGGCAGTGCCGCCTTCCCGGCCACTCAGGCACTGAAGCGTCGGGCGGAAAATGCTTGATTCCCAACGGTTTCTGTGGCGTACTAGCGCTTCGCTTCGGTAGTCCAGCCGAAGCCGAGAGCACGGCCGGACAAGACCGGCCGTGGTACACGCGCTCTCAGGCCCGGACCGACGAGCCATAACAGGAGGTAAGCATGTTCGAGCAAGACCGGATTTCGAGGCGTGGGTTTTTCAAGGTGGGAGCGGCGGGGGCGGCAGCCGCGATCGTCGCGGCCAGGAATCCCCTCGCCCTGGCGGCCGACACGGGAACAGGAGACAAGAAAGTGTCCATTCAAACCGGCCTGCAGCTGTACAGCGTGCGCGAGGATTGCGGCAAAGACCTGCCCGGCACCGTCGCCGCCGTGGCCAAGATGGGGTACAAGGGCGTGGAGTTCGCCGGCTACTACGGCCGCGACTCGAAGACCCTCCGCAAGCTGCTCGACGACAACGGCCTCGTCTGCTGCGGCACACACACCGGCTTCGACACGATCTGGGGCGCTAACCTCGACAAGACCGTCGAGTTCAACAAGACCCTCGGCAACCCGTACCTCATCGTCCCCGGCATGGGCGCAAAGACCCGGCAGGACTGGCTCGACAAGGCCAAGCAGTTCAACGAGATCGCCGACAAGCTGAAGCCCCTGGGCATGTGGTGCGGGTACCACAACCACTCGGACGAGTTCAAGGCGATCGACGGCGAGAAGCCCTGGGACACCTTCTTCGGCAACACGAAGAAGGAGGTCGTCATGCAGTTCGACATCGGCAACGCCAAGGGCGGCGGCGGCGACTACGTTGAGTACGTGAAGAAGTACCCCGGCCGCGCGCTCACGATCCACGTCAAGCCCTGGTCGAAGACGAACCCGAAGGCCGTCATCGGCGAAGACGACCTGCCGTGGAAGGAGATCTTCGAGCTCTCCGAAACCATCGGCAACACGAGGTGGTACATCGTGGAGTACGAGGTCGGCGGCGTCCCCGCCCTCACGGCCGTCGAGCAGTGCCTCCAGACGATGAAGAAGATGGGCAAGGCGTAAGGAAGCGACGGGCGGCGAGCTACGAGCCGCGGGTATCGTCGATCGTTTAGCCGTGCGCCGCGGCGGGCGCGTGTTGTTGCCGCAAACCCTCGAAAGGCGGTTGTGCGCGGCGGGTCAGGAGGCCCGCCGCGCGACTAATAAGGAGTAGCCGCGTGTCGAAGATTCGTGCCATCGTGGTCGGGGCGGGCGGGATCGCGGACGCGTGGTTCCCGCCGCTGGCGAAGGAGAAGGTCGAGGTGGTGGCCGTCGTCGACCTCGTGAAGGAGCGGGCCGAGCAGCGGATCGCCAAGTACAGGCTCAAGGCCCTCGCCTCCGACAACCTCGACAAGGTCCTGCGCGAGGCCAAAGCCGACTTTGCGGTCGACCTCACGCTGCCGGAGGCCCACTGCCAAGTCACGTGCAAGTGCCTGCGGGCGGGCCTCGCCGTCGTGAGCGAGAAGCCCATGGCCTCCAGCATGGCTGAGGCCCGGAAGATGGTCCGCACGAGCGAGGCGATGGGCAAGCTGTACATGGTCAGCCAGTCGCGCCGCTGGGAACCGAAGCACGACGCCCTGGCGCGCACGGTGGCGGCGGGCGCGATCGGCGACCTCACGACCCTGAACTGCGACTTCTTCCTCGGCGCCCACTTCGGCGGCTTCCGCGACGAGATGCCCAGCCCCCTCATCCTGGATATGGCTATTCATCAATTCGACATGGCCCGGATGATCGGCAGCGCGGACCCCGTGCGCGTCTACGCCGAGGAGTTCAACCCCAAGGGCTCCTGGTACAGGGGCGACGTGGCCGCCAACTGCGTCTTCGAGATGACCGGCGGCGTGCGGTTCGCCTACCGCGGCTCCTGGTGCGCCGAGGGATGCCACACGAGCTGGAACGGCGACTGGCGGATCATCG
>JAPLML010000387.1 GCA_026387055.1 Planctomycetota bacterium
GGCGCCGCCGAGACGCCGTATGGCAGCCGGCGCCGGCAGGACTTCTTCGTGCGTCACCTTTTGGGCGTGGAACCGCGCGGCCCGGGGCAGTGATGGCAACGGTCGTCCCTTGTCCCTACTAAATATCCCATCGCCCTCGAAACCTTCGGGTTTTTGAACTTCCGCTGCAGTGCAGCGTCGCCTTTGCGCCAATTCACAGCGGCGATCGGCTCGCCGACCAGCACAAAGGGACCGTTTTGAACAACTCGGCGCAGAAAACCTTCGCGGAACGGGTTGGAGAGAACTCGGATTCTGTTACGCCGCCCGCGTGTAGAGTTGGTGTAAGCCGCTGAGATAAGATGTCGAAACGACCTCGCCTTTCGCGGGCAGTTCCACGGTCCTCGATATGGGCGCGTTGCGGCTCACGCCCACGTGTGGACACAGGCGAACTTGGCCAGGGAGATGACGTGGAACAGGGCGGACTTGACGTGGCGGCTCCAGTGACGGGTGAGAAACAGATTCGGGCAACCGTGGTTCTCGGGCAAATCAGCCTCCGAAAGAAGTTGTGAGCAGGCGTATCGGAGGCTACCATAAGTGACGGTAAAGAAACAGTTTATGTCGCCAGGCGAAGGGCACGAAAAACGGTGGGCCACTACAGTGGCTAGGGCTGAGTGACGAGTCATTATCCCGAGGGTTGCCTTATGCGCACGTCTGCATCGGTCCTCGCCATGTTTGCGGCGATGCTCTTAGGATCGCCGGCATCCCCAGGCGCGGCAGCCGATCCTCCGCATCCCATCATGCAGTGGGTAAAGCGCCATCCGCTTGCCGGGGCCGCCCAGCCTTCGCCTCGCATGGGATACGAGGCGTCCTACGGCTACGACCCTGTCAGCCGCCTGCTCATCCGGTACGGCGGCCATAACCAGGGCGGGGGCGGCGAGCAGAACGCCGAGGTCTGGGCCTACGACCTCGATAAGGACCTATGGGCCCTGAAGGAGGCGAACGACGCTCCGCCCGGCGTCTGTTGCTGCCAGCAGAACATTTTCGACGATGCGGCCGGAAAGTTCGTCCGGTTTTCGGCCTTCAGCGGCAACCACGGATGGCAATCGTTTCGCGAGATCCGCCTCAAGGACAGCGCGGCCTGGGTTTACGACCTGCCGACCAACACGTGGCGGAACATGCGGCCGTGCCCGGCGCCGCGCATCCGCGGCCTGCGGGGCGCCGCATACGACCCGCACCATCAGGTCACCGTTATCCATGGCGGCGAAACCGCGGACCACGGCACACTTGTCTACGACCTGTACACGAACACGGTTTGCGAGATGAAGCCCCGAGGCCCGGCGCCCGAGAACAACCTGTCGCAGCCGGGATTCGCCTACGATGCAGTTAATCGCGTGTTCGTCCTCTTCGGCTCGCAGTTCGCCTCCGACGACCGCACGTGGCTCTACGACTTGCGCAAGAACGCCTGGCGCATCCTGCCGGTGGCCGAGCATCCGCCGGCCGAGAAGACGAGCCCCGTCCTTGCGGCCGACACGCGAAACGGAATCGTTCTGGCCTCGGTCCAGACGGCGAGCGAGAGCCGCACCCTGGAAACGTGGGTGCTGGATGTTGCCAAGGCCTCGTGGACGCGCCTTAAACTCGATTCTCATCCGGGCGACTCCGGCAACCGCAATCGCCTGCTTCTCTACTTGCCCGACCGCAACCTCTTTGTCCTCGAGAACCGGACCAGGGGTGAAGGGGGCAAAACGCCCGCCGAGCAGCAACTCTGGACGTTCCGCTACACCGAGGCCCCGCCGCCTCCGCCGCCGGTCCGGCTTCGGGTAGTGACGGAGAAGTCTGCTGCGCGGCTATCCTGGGAGGCGCCCGGCGACGGGCCGGCCTCCGCGTGGAACGTCTATCGCGGCCAGGGCGCGCGGCCGTGGGAAGTTACCCTCGAGCGGATCGGCAAGGCCGCCGGCGTGACGTTCAAGGACGAGGGCCTCAAGGCCGATACGGTCTATTTCTACCAGGTTCGCCGCGCGGACGCCGACGGCAAGGAGTCCGCTGCATCGTACCTGGCCCGGACGCAGCCGCCGGTCGTGACGGGCCTGGTGGTCTCGGTCATGGGCCCCAAGCGGGCGGAACTGGTTTGGGAAAAGTCGGCAGCGGAGGATGCGGCCGGCTACTACGTGGAGCGGGCAGAGGTCGGCGTGTATTCCTCGGACCAGGTACGGCGGATTCGCGAGCGGTACAGGCCCGCCTCGGACCTGGCGGTCGGGGCCGTGAAGACGGTCGGCGCTTTTCGCCGCCTGGCTGCCGCGCCGCCGGCCGACCTGCGGTTCGTCGACGACACGGTCGACTTTGCGGCCGGTCAGAAGGAACCGGCCCCGCCGGTTACCGAGAGCCGTCCGCTTCATCCGGACGAGTTCGTCGCGGCCGGGAAGCCCTATCGCTATGCCGCCTACGCGTATCGTATCGTGGCCGTCAATCGCCTCGGTGTCGAGAGCGGCCCCTCGCCGCTGGCCTTTACATGGCCGTCGGCAGTCCAGAATGTGTTTGCCAAGGAAGAGGGGGCCGACAAGACGAACCTCAAGTGGCAGGCCAATTCCGAAAAAGGCGTCAAGGGCTATCTGGTATACCGGCATGACGGACCGTACGATAAGGAGCCGATTGCGAGGTTGGCGGCCGATCCGATTGCCGCTACCGCGTGGCAGGACGCCAGCGCCGGGAAGGCGACCCGCCGGTACGAGATCGTTGCCGTCGATGCTCTGGGCCAGGAAGGCGAGCCTTCGCAGCCGGTCTGGTCGAGGCGGGAGTGGGCGAGGTTCTATGTGCCGTACGTGGGCGAGTGGCATCAATAACGGATGTCATTGGTCATTTGTCATTGGTCATTGGTTCAAACGGAAGACGGCGGGGGCCGGTGTGGGCACAAAGGGCTTTGTGAATCTTGACCACTGACAAAATCCATTCCGAACTCACGCTGACCGAACAGGAACTCTTCGAGCGCCTGGGCTGGTTCACGCATGTGCGGTGGGGGGCCGGCATTTGCGCGGCCGTGTTCATGGCGATCGGGTGGGGCCTGTTCAGGGTGCGGTTCGACTGGGCCCCCGCTGTTGGTGTTGTGGCGACCCTGTTCCTCTACAACTTCGTTTTCTGGTTGTGGACCCGCCACCTGCACCGGCAGGAAGGCATTCATAAACGGGGGATCGTGCGTGTGGCACACGCGCAGATCCTGTGCGACCTGCTGGCGGTGGCGGCGCTGGTCCACACGATCGGCGGCGTTGAGAACCATTTCGTCGTGCTGTTCATGTTCCCCATGATTGTGGCCAGCGAATTTTTTCCGCGGCGTACGGCCTACCTCTACGCAACGCTGGCG
>JAPLML010000040.1 GCA_026387055.1 Planctomycetota bacterium
CCACGACCGTCCGGTAGGTCGTATAGCGGTCCGACGCCGTGCGGATGACCGTGAGCGTCTCCCGCCGCCCGCCGACCCTGTCGCGCGCCAGGTCCAGCCGATACCTCAGGCGGTAGTCCTTGCGGATGGGTCCCAGCCACGCCGCCTTCGCGTCGAGGCCCGGCGGCGCGTCCAGCCAGAACCGCAGCGCCGCCTCGACCGCCTCGGCGTGCGGCCGGTCCGCGGCAAAGTCGAGCGTCCCCGCCGGCCCGCGTCCGTCGGGCGGGCGCCAGCCTTCGACGCGCTCGAGGATCTCCCCGCCGACGATCGGAAGCTCGTCGAGCACCGCCCCCATCCGCTGGGTGTCGGTCAGGTTCGTCGAAACGACGATCCCGTCGGCGTACGCGAGGTCGGCGTGCGCGCGGCACAGGTGGAACTTCGTCCGGCGGGCTGGATGGCCGGCCGCATCGACCCACTTGGAGGCTTCCTGCCACGGGCCGTCGGAGTCCGTTGCCGCGCACGCCAGACACACGCGCCGGGCCACCGGCTCGTCGTTCTCCATGACGTCAAGCGCCAGCAGCGCCAGCCGCTCCTTGAAGCTCCGGTCGTGCGCCGTCACGCACTGGTCGCACACGCGCACCGGCACCCACGGCCAGAAGCCGATCACCGCCCGGTACTCCGGGATCGCCAGGCGGCGGTTCAAGGATCGCAGCAGGTATCGTTTCTTGCAGACGCAGCAGACGGCCATCCGCCCTCTCCCTCAGGATTTCGTCACCAGCAACCAGATGCCGATCGCAATGAACCCCACCGCCGCCACGTAATGGAGCAACCTCTCCGGCACGAGCGTCTTGCCGAAGTAGCCCAGGATCGTGGCAATGATGGTGGTCGAGATCAGGGCCAGGCAGGCGCCGATGCAGACGTCCCACGGGAAGGTCGTCTTCCCACTCTTGGCGGCAAACAGGAGGACGCTGAGCTGCGTCTTGTCGCCCAATTCAGCGAGAAAGACGATGCTGAACGTCGCCAGAAGGGCTTTCCATTCCATGTCCCGACTCCTCGCCCATGAGTTTGGGCCACAAGAATAGCCGACGCACGGCCGGCCCTCAACCAGAAAGTCCCGGTGGCGGTACCCCCTCACGGGTGGCATGGCCACCCCGCTGGTACTGCAACGCCACTTAACCTCGTGCGCGGTGGGTCTCCTGACCCACCGCGCGGCAATTGCCCCCGGGCGGCGAGATAACTCAGGTCCGCGGCGGGTCGGGAGACCCGCCGCGCGGAGTGGCGTTGTAGTGCCAAAGGCGTGCGCCGCTGCTCTTGGCCTTTCATCGCCAATTTCGCATTTCGCATTTCGCATTTGAGTCGCGCCGCCCGGCGTGCCGATATAAGCAGCAGGCGCGGCCGCTGCACGCCGATGGGACACGCGGTCTTCCCCTACCACGGACGTCCTGATTGTGCCGAAGCACGAAATCGCTCCCGCGCTGCGATTCCTTCATGCGCTGCTGAAGTCGCTCCAGACGTCCCTGCGCCGCCGCGCGGCCGGGGCGGCGGCCCTCTGGGCCACGGCCGGCGTTCTCGGTTCGCTGGCAGCATTCCTGGCGACCGATGCGTCCCTTGGGTTCCCCGGCTCCGCGCGGACCGTCATTTACCTCGTGGCGTGGGTGGCGGGCATCTCGGTGGTGGGCGCGGCCATCGGAAGCGCGTGGACGAAGAAGCCCTCGATGCTGTACCTCGCTCGGCTGATCGAATTGCAGCGGCCCGACCTCAAGAACGCACTCCTCACGTTTGTGGAACTCCATCAGGATCCCCAGGCGGACCCGACCCTGACGTCCGCGCTCGGCCGGCGGGCCGCCCGCCTCCTGGCCGACGCCGAGCCACAGATGTTTCTGCCGCCGACACGCTTGCGCCGACCGGCGATGGCCGCCGCCTCCGCCGCCCTCCTGCTGGGCGCCGGCCTCTGGCTGGCCCAGGGCATCCTGTTTACCCCGTGGGTGACCGGCGCCGAGGCACGTTCCGGTCCGTACGACATGCCGCCTCAAGCGGGTGGCATGCCCACTGTCTGCCCGCCTGTTGCCGGGCCGTCGTTGCGTGGACAGGCGGACCCATCGGAAAAATCATGCCCACGCGAACAGCGGCGTGGGCATGCCACCCCGGCCAATGGGGACACCGCTGTTAATGGGAGTGTGCCACGGCCGGTCTCGTCCGGCGGTGCGGAATCGGGCGATGTCGCCAATTCGGCCCAGGCCATCGCCGCCGACCTGAAGGCCGATGCCGCAAAGTTCGACCTCCTTGGAGCCACCCTCGGTTCCGACGGCGGCGCTTCACGCGAGGATCCCGGAAGCCGCAACACGTCTGGGCCAACATCCAACAGCAGTGTGCCACGGCCGGTCTTGTCCGGCCGTGGGGAAGGGCGGCAAGACGCTCTTGGCGGGGATGGCACGCCCAGGCCGTCGTTGCATGGGCATACGGTCCCTGCTGATGAATCAGGCCCACGCGAACAGCGGCGTGGCCATGCCACCCAGGCCGACGGGCGCGATACCCCACCCAAACCTCAAGGAACGGATGCCCGCGATCAAGCCAACGCCGGCGCGCCCCCGCCGGCCAACGGCAACGCCGGCCAGGGCGGCGGCGGAGACGCCAGGTCCGCCGGGCCTTCCGGCCGCGCGTCGGCCGGCGAGCCGCCCTTGGCGAAGCGGACGCCCGGCGAAAAATTTCCGCTCGAGGTACTTGACTCCATGCGCCGCACCAAGCGCATAATAACAAGAGCCGAGGAGCTGCTTCGCGAAGGCGAAGTCAGCGAGGCGTTCCTGGCAAACATGGAGATGACGAATGCGGAATTTCGGCGCTTTGTCACATCCTGGCAAAGGAAGCTTGAGGCGGCGGCCCATGGACCTGATGCTGTATCGGTTCCGCTGCCGGCTGACGCCGCTCCCGGGTCGGGCCCAGGGGAACTACTTCGACCGGTTCAGGCGGCTTCACCCGCTGGGGGCGAGGTGAGGCGCGGGTCCGACGGCAGCCAAGGACTCGTCCAGGGCAGCGAAGCACGGGTCAGCCCGCGCCTCCGGCCCGCCGTGGCGGGCTACTTCGAGGCGATCGGCCGAATGGGCGGTCCCGGCAGCCGGAAGGGCGACGCGAAATGACGCCGCCGTCACACGTGCGGCAGGACCTCGACGCGCTCGGACGGGAGTCCGACCGCATCGTCAATCTGATCCTGCACTCCAGCCTGCCGCGTATCGACATCGACATCCAGATCGAGAACTTCCGCGACGAATGCCTGCGCCTCTACCCCGGCAGCGACGACCTCTTCGAGATGATCTACGCGAGCCGCTTCCGCCGCATCTGGGAGCAGTGGAAGAACGAGCGCCCGCACGACGATCAGACGGTGCGGTCGGCGTGGGACGAGTAAACCCTTGAGGCGCCTTGAGGCGCTGCGCGGTGGGTCTCCTGACCCACCGCGCAACAAGCTGCATGTACGGGCCTGAAAACGCACGCACGCGGCGGGTCAGGAGACCCGCCGCGCAGCAATCACCGTGTTGGCGCCGGCGTATCAGGCGCGTGGGCTTTCTTCAGCCCTGCGACAAACGTGGCCGCAGCGGGCGGACTTCGGTACGCCGCCACGATTTCCCCGCCGCGGCCGAACACGATAACCACCGGCGGATTGACGGCCTGGTACTTCTCGGCAAACGCTTTCTTCGGCCCTTCGGCCCGTTCCGTTACGTCCACGTAAATCCGCGCGAAATCCTCGCTCTCCGCCACGACGGCCGGGTCCGCAAAGATACTCGCATGCCATTCCTTACATGCGAAGCACCAGTCGGCGCCGAAGTAGAGGAGGGCGGGCCTCTTCTCGGCCGTGGCTTTCTCGAGGGCGCCCGGCGTCCAGGCGGTCCACGCCACCTCCGGCCGCGCGGCCGTCGCCCACCCGTAGACGCCGATGCCCGCAGCCAGGAGGACGGTGCCGGTGGCCAGGCGCACGGTCCAGAACCGCCACGTGAAGGGCCGGCGCGACCAACCTTCCAGCACGCCCAGGTACACGGCCGCGAACACAATGAGCGCCAGGACCAGCAGCCAGAAGAACCCTGCGTCGAGGAACCGCTGGACGGAGTACAGGATCAACCCGGCCATCGCGAGGCCCAGCAGCCGCTTGGTCCAGATCAGCCACCCGCCGCCGTGTGGGAACCGGTGGATGAGGCCCGTAGACATGGCCAGGAAGACGTACGGCAGCCCCAGCCCCAGGCCGGTCACGAAGAACGAGGCGGCCCCCAGCGGCACCGACCGCGTCGTTGCCACGAACGTGATGAGGGCGAAGAGGAACGGCCCGACGCACGGCGCCGCCACGGCCCCCATGACCATCCCCATGAAGGCGGCGCCCAGAAGTCCGCGGCGGGCCGAGAGCCTGCCGGCAAGGCCCGAGGGCAGGCCGATCTCGAACGCGCCGAACGCGCTGGCCATCATCGCCGCCAGGATGACCACGATGGCGAGCACCCCCACCGGCTGCTGGAGCACGAAACCGAGGCTCTTGCCCGCCAGCGCCGCCACGACGCCGACGAGGGTGAACGTGACCGCCAGTCCGAGCACGTACAGGACCGCCAGCGGCAAGACCCGCAGGGGCCGCCTCTCGCCCTGCTGGGCGAAGACGGTCATCGTGATGGGGATGAGCGGAAAGACGCACGGCGTCAGGTTCAAGAGGAGCCCACCGAGAAACAGGGCGCCGAGGTAAAGCAAGAGGCTCTGCTCGAACGTGGCGGCCAGGTTGGTTTCGCCCTCGAACTTGATGGGCGGCCCGGCCGCCCCCGCCTGGGAGGTTGCCGACGGCTCAGCGCCCCCGCCGAAGACCTCCGGGTTGGCGGGGAAGGAGGCCGCGCCCGCCTCGACGATGCGCGCGGGCAGTTCCACCATCCGCTCGCCCCGCTGGAAGCACGTGTTCTCGTCGCATCCCTGGTAGGAGAGCTTGAGCCGCAGGACGGTCGGGCCGAGCGGCGCGTCCGGGGCCGCCGTGCCTTCGACCTGGACGACGTTCCGTCCCGTGTAGACGCGGATGGGCTTGCCCTCGGACCACGAGGCGGTGAACGGCTCGCCCGCCGGGTAGCGCACTTCGCCCCAGCGGACCGCCGTCGTCGGCTCGGGCGCGAGGACTGTCGGGATCTGGAAACTCAGGCTGGGCGGGTTGGCGTTGACGTGGTATCCCTTGTCGAGGTCGAGAACCACGGCGGCGCGAAACGTCGTGCCGCGCGCCAGAACGTCGCGGTCAAGATAGGCCGAGGTTCGCAGCCAGGCATTGTCCGCGCCCGCGGAACTGCCGGTGATGAGCACGGCGACAACCAGGGCGGCAAGTAAGCGGCGGTTCACGGAGCGCCCTCTCGACGGTCTATCCATTGATTATCGGGGGCTGGGCGAGGTCAAACAAGCGGGTAGTTCGGAGGCGGCCGGGCACGGATCTTGAGGGTGGCACGGCCACAGCCTGCCCGCCGCGGCGGGCGCCGTTGCGTGGCCGTGCATGGTCTCTTAGAACGTGTATGAGAACCGCCTGGGCCATGTGGCACACCCGCCCTCGGGTGTGCAATTCCGGCGGCAAAGCCTGTTGCCGACACGGGGCGCTCAGCCGAGGGCGGCTGAGCCACAGGGTTTTCATACACGCTCTTAGGGGAGCAAGCACGGTCACGCAACGGCGCGTGACCGTGCCACCCTCGCTGAACAAGTACGGTCCCGAAACCAGCCGCGCACCCATCGGCAAACCACCGCCGGCATACTACGCCGAGGGTGCCGGCGCGGCGGGGAAGGTCAGGACGACCGTGGTTCCCTGCGAGGGCCGGCTTTGCATCCGGATCGTGCCGCCCATCGCGTCCACCAGCTCAGAGCACGTGGCCAGGCCCACGCCCCCATGGCCCTTGGCGAAGAACGGGGCGAAGACGCACTTCATCTCCTCGCGGTCGAGGCCCCGGCCGTTGTCCTTGAACTCGACGGCCACGCGGCCACCGTCGACGTTCACGTCGATGAGAAGCTGCGGCGACTTGGCGGCCTGCGTGGCGTCGGCGGCGTTCGATGCCAGGTGCAGCGCCACAAACGCCAGGCCCACCGGATGAACCTTGGCCCAGGCCCACGGCGCCTCCGCCCGCAGGGCAACCTGGAGACCCGCGAAGCCGGGGTCGCCGTCGATCAGCCGGAGCGTCCCTTCAAGCACGTCGACGACGTCGACGGGACTGCCAGCGGCGCTCTCGCGCGGCCACGCGGCCGACAGGCTGAGCGCTTCGAGCAGGGCGTCGAGGTCCGTGCGGCAGCGCTCGGCGGCCTCGCTCCAGGGACACTGCGCAAGGATGGCCTCGACGGCCTGCATCAGCCGATGGGCGGGCCCGTGGCAGCGGAAGGCGAGCTGGCCCAGGACGGCGGCGGCCTCGGTCTGGAGGTCCGACGCGAGCGACGCCAACTGGAGGCCCGTGACCAGGAGGGCGCCGCGCGGCAGGTCGGTCTTCGCGAGCTGCTGGAAACAGCAAAGCATCATCTCTGGCCGGCCGTCGGCCGTCAGGAACGTGACTTCCTCCCACACGGCGGCGCCGTTCCCGGCGGTGCGTTCGAGGACCCGCAAGAGGTGCTCCCGGTGGCCGGGGGCCACGAAGTCCATCAGAGGCCGGCCGTGGAGGGCCGCGGAATCGTGGCCGAGAGTACGGGCATGGCGCGGATCGACCGCGCGGATCATGCCGCCGGGAGTGATGGCCAGGACCATGTGCGAGGCGTTCGACAGGTACCGACATTGCGCCGGCTTACACATGGTTGGACAGAGTCCCCGATTCCATGGCGGTACCGTTGCCGCGATCATCGAATTCTAGGCGCGCCCTGTCGAAGGGTCAACGGCGGAGCCGCAAGTTTGGGCGGAATTCGTGCCGGTTGACGTTGTTCTCATGTGCCGCGACCCGCCGCGGCGGTGTCTAGCTGTTGTGCCGCTGTGCCGATAGCAGTTGTGGCACGGCCGG
>JAPLML010000307.1 GCA_026387055.1 Planctomycetota bacterium
GGCCGGTACGTTTGGCTTCGAGGTCAATGCCGGCAGTGTGGCCGTCCAGGGCCCGGTAACCGTCAGCAATCTCGCCACCCCGCTTTCGGTCACGCTCAACGTTGCGGCCGGGCCGCTGGTCCGCGTGAACGTGCCGGATGCGGTCGGGACGCGCCTGAAGGCGGCCGGCGGCATCTTCGGCGGCAGCTACACCCTCCGGCCGGCGATCACGGCTGACTTGCATCCCGTGGTCGTGGTGGCGGTCACGGGTTTGAACGTGACGATGGGCGACGGCGCCAGCGACCTGGTCAGCGTCACCGGCGGCTCGGGTCTGCTCTTGCTGACCACCCAGGGCCTGGCCGGGTCGGTGACCGCCAGCATCCAACTGGCCGACAAGACGCTGGGCGTCGGGGCCGGCGGCACCTTCCGAGTGGAGTTCAATGACATCGCCTCGGCGGTTTCCGAGACGGTCAACGTCGGCGGCACGGTGCTCACCGTTGACCTGCCGGCCGGCAACTTCGTCCGCGTCCGGGGCACCGGCGTTACCCTCACGGTGCTGGGCCAGAGGCTCAGCGGCAACTTCCTGATCCAGAAAGACGGCGCCGGGATCCGGGTGGATGTGTCGGATGCGGCCATCGCCTTCAGCGATAGCGTGAAGGAACTGGTTTACCTCGAGGGCGTGACGGCCAGCCTCACGCTGAAGACCGACAGCGTCTTCGGCCCCTGCCTTGCCGGGCAACTGACCGGCAGTGCGAGGGTCAGCCTTCCCGGCGTCTCGGTGCTGGGGACCTACACGATCAACCTGGACACCAGGCCGGACGCCGCAGGTCCTTACCTCGTCCATGACGGCGACGGGGTGGACTTCATTGTTTATCAGAAAGACACCGCCGCGGCCGCGAAGTTCGACAAGATCACCGTCGAGGTCAGCGAGGACGGAAGCGTGTGGAAGACGGTCGCCCCCGTCAGCACCTCGGTTCGGGTGCCGGGAGACGACAAGCACGACAGCGAGGCCCTGCGGCGGGGATACGACCTCAACGGAACCGGTCTGGCGGCCGCACGGTTCATCCGCATCAAGGGGATTCCCGACGGCAGGTTCGAGTTGGATGCCGTCGGAATCGTCCCGCGCACCGCTTGGCCCGAGTTGCTCCTGTTCCCGCCGCTGTCGTCCAAGGGCACCACCGTGGCCCTGGCCAGCAAGGCCGCGGGCGCCCCCGACGACGTGGCTGTCGATCTGGGCACGGATGGAGCCGCGGTGTTCGGCCCAGGCGCCCCGCTCGTCAGCATGACGGCCACGAATGCGACCCTGGAGGTGCTGGGCCAGAAGGTGACCGGCAACTTCATGTTCCGGGAGAGCCGGACGGTTGCGGGCAATACCGTTGAGTTGAGAGTATCCGGGGCCACGGCCCGGTTCGGGGCCGGGACCGGCCTGGTCCAGGCGGCCTTGGCCGACGGCAGCGTCGTCTTCAGCAATAGGGGCGTGACCGCCTCGCTGACCGGGACCGTCACTGTGGCGGTGACGGGCGTCAGCCTCGACGGCAGTTTCGCGTTCCAACTGGATACGACCCAGGCCCAGCCCTATGTCCGACTCAGCGGCATCGGCGTCAAGTTGACCGTCTCCCGCCAAGTAGTCAGTGGCGACTTTGTCTTCGAGGGGGCCACCGCCAGCGATGGCAAGGCCGTTGTCCGGGCGGCGGTGGCTAATGCCGGCCTGGACCTCGCCGCCGACACGAGCAAGTTCCTTTCGGTCTCGGCCGCCCGCGGGGCGATGGTGGTGACCGAGTCGGGGCTGGCCGCGGCTATCGAAGGCGCGGTGGCCAGCCAGGTCGGGGACTTCACCCTGACGGCCATCAAGGGCCGCATCGAGATCAACACCGCGGGCGCCCCCGTCGATGAGACCATCGCCGTCGGGAGCGACTCGGTCCGTGTGCAGGTCGCCTCCGGGCCCTTCGTACACGTTGTCGTCATCGGCGGGCACGCCGCGCTGAAGCAGGCCCAGATTTCCGGCGACTTCACCTTCAGCCAGACCATCCGCCAGGCCGACGGCGTGGTCCTGACCACCCAGTTCGCGATGGCCAATGTCGCGGTGACCCTGAGCGGCCAAGGCCTCCAGAACGGCCGGGGCGCCTTCATTATTATAGCGGGCGGCGTCGCGGGCGTCCTCACCGGTGAGGCCTCGATCGATACGGCCGGCGTCACCGTTGGCGGGACCCTGGGCTTCCGCGTCAACACGACAGGCGCCGACGTCGATCAGACGATCGAACTGCCCGGTCGGTCGATCCACATCGTCCTGGCCAAGGACCTCCTGGAGTTCTTCGGGGCCGGCCTGAGCTTCAACGTGGGCGACTTCGTGACGGTCGAGGGAACGGTCGCGTTCACGGCCGGGGAATTCGCCGGCACGGGCCTGACGCTCTTCTTGGGCCAGGGCCCGTTCCGCCTCGACGCCGGCGCCGAGAACCCGGCCGCCGTGGGCGTCGTCCTTCGGAATGCCCGAGTGGCAGTCGTCCAGGGCTCCGGCAGTACCCTCGCCTTCATCGCGGCAGGCCAGATCGAACTCAAGGGTGTGGCGGGCGTGACGGCGAGCGGCACGGCCACCGTGCGGTACAACGACACCGGGGCCGCCCTGGCCGACCGCACCTTCGATTTCGGCACCCCCGATACCTCGGACGACCTGGTGCTGGGCTTCACCGACGCCGAGAAGAACCTGCGGAACCTTCAGGGCGACATCCACCTGGCCGTCTTCAACCAAACGCTCGAGGGCACGTTCGCCTTCGACCGGGCCGAAACGGCGAGCGGCGGCTCGGCTGTCGTCGCCAGCTTCACCGGCGTGCGCCTGTCTCTGGGCAACGGCACTACGTCGTTCGTGAACGTTACCGACGGCCACGGCGCGATCGTCGTGACCGGCGACGGTGTCGCCGGCACGTTGGGTGCGACCGTCGGCGTGACCGACGGGACCAACAGCTTCGCCGCCGGCCTGACGGGCACCGTCGATTTCAACAACACGGGGGTGGCGGTCGAGCAGTCGGTCACGGTCGGCGCCACTACTATAAATATTGACGTACCCGCCGGGCCGTTTCTGCGAGTTGAGCTCAGGAACTGCAAACTCAGTATCCTCGGCCAGGAGTTGTCGGGCGACTTCGTTTTCGAGGAGAGGGCGGCCGAGGGCGGCGGCCGGGTGGTGCGGGTCGAGGTCCGCGGAGCCACGTTGGCCTTCGGCAGCGGCGCGGACGCCCTGGTCACGGTCAGGCAGGCCCAGGGCGAGTTCACGATCGACGACACCGGCGTCACGGGGTCCATGAGCGGGGCGGTCGCCACCCTTGTGCCGGGGCTCTCCTTCGAGGCCAACTTCAGCGTGGCCGTCGACACGCGAGACGCCGACCCCCTCAAGCGGTTCATCCGGGCCAGCGCCACCGATGCCAGGCTGAAGGTGGCCGGGCAGACGCTGAGCGGCGACTTCAAGTTCGAGGAAACTGGCGCCGCCGGCAGCCGGGTCGTCACGATCGCCGCCAGCGACGCCAGATTCGGCTTCGGCGACGGCACGAAGGACTACGTCGCCGCCGTCATCGCCAGTGCCACGTTGACCGTCACGAAGAATGGCGTGGCGGCCGCCGTGACGAATGCGGACCTGGCGGTGGACTTCCCCGGCCTGTCGCTTTCGGGCCGGGTGGACCTGGTGATCGACACCACCGCGGATCCCCAAGTCTTCTCGGCTACCGGGACCGACGTTGACCTGACCGTCGCCGGCCAGGCGCTCACCGGGAACTTTACGATCCGGCAGACCAAGGAGGCCGGTGACGACGGCATCCTGGGCAACTCCGACGACCGAATGGTCGTCGTGATGGCGCTGGCCTCGGCCGGCCTGGTCATTCAGAACAGCAGCGGCAGCAAACGATATGTCGACGTCCAGAACGTCACCGGCGCCGTGCGGTTGAGCGCGGAAGGCCTGGCCGGACAGTTGACCGGCACCGCGACGCTCGGCATCACGGGTGTCGCGACGGTCGGGGCCAGCCTGGCCGTGGCCATCAAGGTCAACACCAGCCCGGCGGCCGTCAATGACAAGTTCGGCGTCGGCGGCAGCGAGGTGCTCCTGGATGTGCCGGCCGGCCCGTTCCTGTACGTCGAGGCCACCGGCGTGGAAATCGTCATCGGCACCATCCACGTCACCGGCGATTTCTCCTTCCAGCAGGAGCAGCGTGACAACGGCGAAGGCGGCACGACCACCGTGACCAGCGTGGCCCTCGCCAACCTGAACGTGACGATCAGCGGCCAGACGCTCGATGACGGGCGGGGTTTCTTCGTGATCACGGAGGACGGCGTTGCAGGGTCCGCCACAGGCACCGCGACGGTCGCCGCCGGCGGGTTCTCGGCCGGGGGCAACATCGGCCTGCGGGTCAACAAGACCGGCCACGAGATCGACGAGACCGTGACGCTCGCCGGCCGGACGATGCGCATTCAGTTCGGCCCGGGCGAGACCAACCTTTTGGAATTCTTCGGCGCCGGCCTGAGCCTCAACATCGGCAGTTTCGTCACCCTCGAGGGCGACATCGTCCTTTCCGACGCGGGCAACGGCTGGCAGGTCTTCGGCGCCAACAAGGCGCTGCTGTTTGTCGGCCAGGGCCCGCTGCGGCTGTACGAGGGGCGCGACGAGATCAACCCCAGCGCCAGCGGCCTGCTGATCAGGAACGCCCGGGTCGGCGTGGTCAAGAACACCGCCGCCGGCACGTTCGCGATGGTGGCCGAGGGCGACATCGAGGTGGTGGGCGTCGCGGGCGTCAGCTTCAGCGGAAAGGCCCGCGTCCGGTTCAACAACACCGGCATCGCCGTCAGCCGGACGATCTCCTTCACCACGGCGAGCGGCGGGACCGAGACGGCGGTCGTCAGTTTCAGCGATACCTCGGCGGTTTCGGTGGTCGAAGGCACGGCCCTTCAGTTGACGGTGGCCGGCCAGACCCTCAGCGGCAACTTCGCGTTCTCCAAGATGACGGTCGGCGGCGAGGAAGTCCTCGTCGTGGCGTTCAGCAAGGTGCAAGTGGTCCTGGGCAGCGGCCTGGTGACCGTCAGCGACGGCGCGGGCACGTTCGTGCTGACCCGCGACGGCCTGGCGGGCACCGCGACCGGCGCCGTCGCGATCAGTGCCGGTTCCGGCGTCTCCCTGAGCGGCACCGTGGCCCTGGCGATCAATAGCACGGGCGTGGCCGTCAGCAGGTCCTTCACGATCGGCGCAGTGCCGGTCTCGATCACGCTGCCGGCCGGCCCGTTCGTCCGCGTGATCGCGGGGGACGCCTCGGTGGCCGGCGACGAGGTCGACCTGAAGGTGGCCGGCCAGACGCTGCGCGGCGACTTTGCGTTTGAGCGCGGCACACTGGCCGATGGGACCTCCGTTGTCACCGTCGCCTTCGCGAACGTGCAGTTGGCGCTGTCTGACGGGTCCGGTCCGCGCGTGACGGTGAGCGGCGCCAAGGGCGTGTTCCTCCTGACCTCCGCCGGCCTGGCGGGACTGGCCCAGGGCGCGGTATCGCTGACGGTCCCCGGTGTATCGCTGGCGGGCGCCGTCGGCCTGGCGATCAACACGCGGACCACCGCCGTGGCCGAAGAGGTCACTCTCGGCGGCACGAAGCAGCGCCTGCAACTCGCGGCCGGGAAGTTCGTGCGGATCGAGGCCGCCGGTGTGGACCTGACGGCGGGCGGGCAGACGCTCCACGGCGATTTCGCCTTCGAGCAAAGCACCGCGACCGATGGCAGCACATGTGTCATCGTGGCCGCAGCCAACCTCAGGCTGGGCATCACCGACGGCAGCAAGGAACTGGTCTCCGTGACCCAGGGCCAGGGCGTGTTCGTTCTGGACTCCGGCGGGCTGTTCGGCCAGGCCAGCGCGGCCGTGTCGGTCGATCCGGCGACGGGCGTCAGCGTCTCGGGCGGCTTCTCGGTCCTCGTCAACACCTGTACCACCGACCGCAGCGCGACGATCTGGGTCGGAGGCAAGCTGGTCACCATCAACGTGGCGCGCGCCCCTCCGGGCGGAGTCTTTTTGCAGGTGGTCGCCAGCGGGGCCCGGCTGGTTGTCGGCGGGCTGGAGCTGACGGCCGACCGGTTCGCGTTCGAGAAGGGCGCCTCGGCGATCACCGTCTCGGGCACGAACCTGGGCTTTGTCCTGCGGGCCGGGACGCGACGGATCGTCGGCCTGCGCAATGCGAGCTTTGAGCTGAAGCTGACCCAGGCCGGCCTGGCCGGGGCAGCGATCAACGGCCAGGTCCTCGGGCCGGAGTTCGGCGGGGACATCACCCTCAGCGGCACCGTCTCCCTCAAGTTCAACACGACCGCCACGGCCGAGACGTTCATCCTCTCCGGCAGCACCATCGATGTTCCGGCGGCCCCCGCCGCGGGCTCGTTCCTGGAGGTAGCGGTCCAGGGAGGGGTCCTGGAGGTCTTCGACAACCGCCTGTCGGCCGACACGCTGCTTTTCCGCAAGAGCGGGTCCAAGGTCGAGGTCGAAGGCACCAACTTCTCCTTCAACCTGGCGGCGGGCGGCAAGCGGATCGTCAGCCTTACCGGCGGCGATTTCGCGTTCCGCTTCACCGACGCCGGCGTGGTGGGGACGGTGGTCAACGCCACGCTTCAGGGCCCCGAGCTGGCCGGCGTCAACCTGGGCGGGACGATCTCCCTTCTCGTCAACACCACCCCGACGGCGCAGGTGCTGCACGTGGGCGCCGCCGCCAAGACGATCCCCGGCGCCTCCGCGGGCGGCTACTACATCCGCGTCGAGGTGACCGCGGCCGTCCTGACCATCCTCGGCAACGGGTTCGAGGCCGGCAAGCTGGTCTTCGAGCGCGACGGCGCCAACGTCGGCCTGAGCGGCAGCGGCGTCCATTTCTTCCTCCAGGCCGGCGCCACGCGGATCGTCGAGGTCGCGGGCGCCGACTTCGCCTTCCTCTTCACGAGCAGCGGTGTGGCGGGCGCGGTGAAGAACGCCACGCTGACCGGCCCCGCCTTGGCGGGCGTGAGCCTCGCGGGCACGGTGGCGGTGCTCGTGAACACGACGCCCGACGCCGCGACCCTCACGGTCGGCGGCGCCGACGTGACGGTGCCGGGCGCCGGGGCGGCCGGATCGTATGTGCGGGTCGAGGTAACGGGCGCCGCGCTGACGGTCCTGGGCAACTCCCTGACGGCCGACCGGCTGGTCCTCGAGAAGCGGGCCGACGTCGTCGATGCCTGGGGCGAGAACCTGGGCCTTACGCTGGAGGCCGCCGGCAAGCGCATCCTCAAGCTGGAGCACGCCGACTTCGCCCTCCGCTTCGCCGCCGATGGCGTGGCCGGGGCCGCCCTCAACGCCGCCGTCACCGGGCCGGACTTCGGTCTCGGAAACGATTTCGCCATCAGCGGGACCGTGGCGGTCCTGGTGAACACGACCGGCCGGAAGGTCGATCTGACGGTCGGCGGCACGTCGGTCGCCATCGCGGCCGCCAGTCCCGACCCGTTTGTCCGCGTGGACGTGACCGGCGGGACCTTGACCGTCCTCTCGAACGAGCTGAAGGCCGACCGCTTCTCGTTCCAGAAGTCCGGCGCCACGGTCGAGATCTCCGGCGAGAACCTGGACTTCTCGCTGAAGGCCGGTTTGCGCCGGGTCCTGGAGCTGCACAACGCCGGCTTCCTCTTCCGTTTCAGCGACGCCGGCATCATCGGGGCCGTGGCCAATGCGACGGTCATCGGGCCCGATTTCGGGAACGACCTCCAGCTCAGCGGCACCTCCTCGCTGATCGTGAACACAACCGCCTCGGCCGTCACGTTCACCCTCGGTACGCGGAGGATCATCGTTCCGGCCGCGGCGGCGGGCGGGTCCTTCGGGCGGGTCGAACGGGCCCCGGCGACGCTTCGCATCGTAGGCGTGTCGCTGACGGCCGACGC
>JAPLML010000730.1 GCA_026387055.1 Planctomycetota bacterium
GGCGCCTCGCGACTCCAACTGACCGTAGATCCGCGCGGCGCCGACCCACTGGCCCTCGCGTTCCAGCGATTCCGCCTGCTGGAGCAGGGCGTCGAATTGGAACGGCCGCTCGGACGGCGCCGGCTCGCGGACCGCGATGCCGGCGGCGGCGAGCGAGGCCCGCAGCGAAAGCGTCGCGCGGGCCTGCCGGCTGCGCACGAGGTCGGCCCGCCGCAGAACGACCGCGGGCCACTCTCCCGCCGGGCGTCCGACGGAGAACGCCACGCCGCCGGCGTGGTGGAGCGCCGCATGCAGCGGGTTCTCGATCCACAGCGGCTCCGCGCGGAAGCCGCCCGGCACGAGGACGGCGACGCAATCGCCCTGTGTCCGCGCGAGCGCCGCCTCCAGGCGGGCCTGCCGCGAGGTCCCCGCCGCCACCGGCACGGGAACCACGTTGGGTATGGGGTTCACCTCGCCGGCCGGACGGCCGTTCGGCACCGGCAGGTAGACCTCGTACGGCATGAAGGTCCACGCCCACATCTGGAGCAGCGTCTGCCGGGCGGCGGCGTCGGGCGCGTCCGCCAGCAGCACGATCGAGAGGTCGGGCATCTTCGGCCACGGCTTCGGCGGGCGGGCCGCGCGAATGGACATCACCTGCTGGACATAGCTCGCTTTATCGAGCCGCAAGCGGTACGAGAGGCGGTCGCAATCCCCGACCGGCCCGTAGAACTCGCCCGTGACTTCGGTGAGGTGCCGGAAGTCGGTGAAGAAACTGAGGCGGCGCGTCATGTCCCAGTCGATCATCACCCGCAGGTTCTCGTCGTAGGGCCCCGTTTTGTCGAGCAGGTCGCGCCGGTGCATCAGGCTCACGTGCAGGACGTGGTTGAAGTGGCACAGGAGGAACCGGTCGAAGTCGCGGGTGATGTTGACGATCTTGCCGAGCACCTGCCGCGAGCCGTCGGGCAGGAGGCGGCAATGGACCTTGTAGAGATCGGTATAAGCTGCCTGGCACTCCGCCTGCGTTTCGAGGGCCTCGACCAGCCGCGCCAGGTGCATGGGGTAGTAGAGGTCGTCGTCATCGAGGTAGGCGACGTACTTGCCGCGGGCGTGCCGGAGGGCCTGGTTCAGCGAATGGGCCTTGCCGCGGTTCTCGCGGCGCTCGAGGAGCGTGAGGCGCGGGTCGTTGAACGAGGCCACCACGTCATCCACCCGCTCGCCCCCGTCGTTGATGATGAAGGCCTCGAAGTGCGGGTAGGTCTGCCGCACTAGGCTCGCGAGGGCCTCGGCGAGGTACCGCCGGCGGTTGAACGTCGGCACGAGCACGCTCACGAGGGGGCCGTCGCTCTTTTCGCCGAAGGCGGTCATCGCTCCACCGCGGTTCCAGGCGCCGCCGATGTCGAGGGGACCGACAGCAGGGCCTCAACGGCAGGGCGGCCGGTTGCCGCCGGAGCCGTCTTGGCCACAGGGTTCTTCTCGAACTCCAGGAAGAGGCTGTTGACCCGGTCCAACTGGGCCTTGAGCGGGAATCGCTCGGCCACAAAGTCGCGGTACTCCTCAGGCCGATAGGGGTCGGCGAGGATCCGCGCACAGAACTCGTCCGCCGTCCGCCACAGGTACTGGGGCGGGAGGAAGTCCCGGCAGCCGGGGAAGATGTGGACCACCGGCTTCAGGCCGCGCGCCATGCCTTCGAGGATATTGACCGGGTGCCCCTCCACGATGCTGGCCGAGACCAGGTAGTGCTTGTCGTCGAGCCAGGCGGCCACGTCCTCCTGCCACCCGTCGAAGCGGACAGCCTCGGTCAGGCCCATCTCCTCGGCGGCATAGTGCAGGTAGTTCTCGAGCACCCCGTCGTCCTGGAAGTTGCCGGCGAAGAACAGGCGGAACTCCGGGTCCGCCGCATGGAGCTTCTGGAACGCCTGGAGCAGCAGCATCGGGTTCTTCAGGATGTGGAGGCGGGCCACGCAGGCCAGGTTCTTGCCGCGCGGGCGGCTTGTGAAGGCGAACCGGTCCAGATCCACCCCGTTGGGGATCGGCACCACGCGCGTGCGGCTCGCCAGGTCGGGGATCTTCTGGAGAAGACGCTCGTGGACCACGCTGTTGCCGACCGTCACCAGGGCGTCGATGTTCTCCCACCGGACCTTCTCCGGCCAGGGCCGGAAGGCCTCGTAGCGATGCAGCCGCACGATGCAGCGGCACGTCTTGGGCAGCCGCGACGCCTGAACCACAAGTTCCGTGCACCACTCGAACCAGGCGATGTCGCACCCCTGGAGGACGCGCTGCATCTCCTCCGGGCTCTGGCCCTGCCAGAAACGCGTCTCGAACCTTGCGGCGGTGAACGCGTAGATTTCGTTGATGAACTTGAGGTCGCCGGTCTCGCAGAGGAAGGCGACTTTCGGCCGCATGCCGCGCACCTTCTCGTACATCGGCAGGAGCGCCTGCTGCCGGGGCGACAGGCGGAACGAGTGGATGAGGGCCTCGATACCGCCCGCCAGGTCGCCGCGGTCGAGCAGGGCGGCCGCGGTGCGATTGGCCAGCTCGGTCGTCAGGAGGCCGGCGCGGGCCATCTCGTCGAACTGGGCCAGCGTCTCGGCCGGCCGGCCCGGGGCCAGGTACACCTCGGCCAGGTTCCAGAGCGGTTGGCCGCGGTCCTCGGTCAGGCAGGCGGCCGCGCGTTTCAGAAGGTCCGCGGCCTCGTCGAACCGGCCGGCGGCGTAGAGGAGGGCCCCCGCATCATTCAGGGCCAGCCCGTCCTGGGGCTCGCGGCGGAGGTGCTCCTGAAGGGCGGCCAGGGCCTGGTCCGGATGGCCGGCCTCGTAGAGCAGGCGCGCCTGCTCGCACGCCGCGGAAGACGAGGTTGAAATCGTCACTCTGCCTCCCCTCGACTTGTCAGGCCGGCGCCCTGTTCGACGGGCACGTCCGGCAGGTCCTGCTCCACCGCACGGCGGTTCGCCGGCGCGCCGAGTGCGGCCTCGGCAAAGGCCTTCGCCTGCGCGAAACTCCGTTCGGCCAAGGACTCATCGCCGCCGGCACGCGCCAGCATGGCGAGGGCCTTGCAGGCGTCGCTCCGATCCAGAGGCGCCGCGTCGCGTATCGCTTGGAGCAGATACCTTTGCGTCTCCTGGTAGAGAGTATGACCTGGCGGCACGCCGCATACGGCCACGATGCCGGCCAGGTACTCCGCCAAGACCAGGGACTGAGGAATGTGCAAATCGCGTGCCAGGGCGTCCGTCAGACGGTCGGGGCCGAAGAAGTCGATGAGCTTCCGGGCCAGGGCCGAGTAGAAGTCGACCATCATCCGCTGCTTGTCCGGCGACATCGGCGACTGGTGAACCTTCACCAGGGCCAGCGGCACATGGGCATACCGCACGTCGCCGGCCATGGCGGTGCGGATGTAGAAATCGTAGTCCTGGCACCGCAGGAAGGCGCCGTCATAGAGGCCCACGCGGAAGTAGAGGTCCCGCCGAATCATGGCCGAGGTGTCGAGAATCGGGCAGACGGTGGAGAATCCCGCCAGGAGCCGCCGCGGGAACTCCTCAATCGTGAACGGCAGGTAGCGCCGCCGCTCGTGCAGGGCGCCGTCGGGGCGGATGATCAGGCCGTCGGTGTGGACGATGCCGACGCCGGGGTCCTTCTGGACCGCCTCGACCTGCCTCTCGATGCGGCAGGGCAGGGATTCGTCGTCGCTGCCCAGCCAGGCCACGAAATCGCCGCGGGCCTCCCGCACGCCGAGGTTCCGGGTTTCGGGGCGTCCGCTGTGCGGTTTGTGCAAATATCGTACGCGCGGGTCGTTCAAATGTTGGCCGACGACCTGGGCGGTCTCGTCGGTGGAACCGTCGTCGACGACGAGGATCTCCAGGTTCCGGTAGGTCTGGTTCTGGAGGCTCGCGATGGCGCGCGTGACGCGGGCATCGTTGTAGACGGGGATCACGGCGCTCACGAGGGGCGCCCCGGCTCGCACTTCGACCGAGGGGGAACGGCTCGGCTCCCGTGCCCGCGGCGCCTCGGAGGATGCCGTCGCCCGTTGGCCGTCGGCGGCGCTGCGGCCCGTGGCGGCGCCGCCTGCCGACGTCAGGGTCACGACCACCCCTCCCGGGCGGAGCCGGGCAAGGTCCTGGCGGCGTTCGGCCTCGCCGTCGCCGGCCGAGTCGTCTTGCCAGAAGACGACCGTGTCTACTGGGCGGGCGTCGGTCGGACCGTCGGGGGCCAGCTCCAGGCCGCAGGCCCGCGCCAGGTGTTCCCTGAGCTCCTGCGGCGCCTCGCCGCGCACGAGAACGCGCCCCCGGCACGCCTCGGCCACCGAGGCCATTCGGCCCCGGCGATGTTCACGCGGCCGGGCGCCGGGCCGGCGGGATTGGCGCGGGCCTGGGCCGTCATGATGGCCAGGAGCGTCACGGCCGCTACGGGGGTCGGCACGACCAGGTCCGACACGACGTTCCAGAGGTCCGGCAGCGGCAGCCGCGGAACGTCGTCCTCGGCTACGCGCAGGCACGCCCGGGGGAGTTGCCAGGACCGGGGGGCGCGCAAGAGCGCGTCGAGAAACGGCCCCGTGCCCTCGAACCACACCCGCTGCGAGAGCCGCAGGGCGCGCACGCCGTACTCGAAGTCGACGTTGCCTTCGAGGAGCACCAGCGGCAGGCCGGCCTCGCGCGCCAGCGCGCGGGTGAACGCCCGGGTGTTATCGAAAAACCGCGATACGATCAGTGTGACCTGCATGCGTTCGTTCCTTGGGCGCCCGGGCGCGGTCGGCTAGGCCGGAAACGTCAAATGCTAAATGTTAAATGCTAAATGCTAAATGGAACAGCGTGCTCGGCCCCCGCTTCTTTTCATTTAGCATTTATCATTTAACATTTAACATTGCTTTTGAACGCTAGAGGTACTTCAGCAGCGACAGCGAGAGCAGCCGCGACGCCGACGTCAGGGCCGCCTCGTAGAGCACCTGGCGGCGCGCCAGGTCGCTGGCCACCTCCACGATGTCCGCGTTCTCGGTGGCGTCGGCTTGCTGCTGGACGAGGTCCCGGCGGTTGCCCAGGCTGTCCTTCAGGCCGGTCATGGCCTGGATGAGAGAGCCGTTGGACGTCATGCCTTGGGTCACGCTGTCCGCCACCTCGGCCAGGGCGTCCATGGC
>JAPLML010000484.1 GCA_026387055.1 Planctomycetota bacterium
CGTGGCGTCCTTCGGGCTGAGGCCATCGAGGACCCCGAGGGCCGCCACGAAATCCTCCTGCCGGGTCAGCAGGCGCGCCAACTCCACCAGCGTCGCCACACGCTCGGCGCCTTTGGGGGATACTTTGACGGCTTCCCGGTAAGCCTGGACGGCCTGCGGCAAGCGGCCCCGGGCCGCCTCGGCCTTCGCGAGCAGGCCGTAGACCTCGGGCAGGTCCACGTCGACTGCCGGGGAGCGCCGCAGTTCCAGGCGGCGCGTCACCCAGCGAACGGCCTCTTCGCCCTGCCCCTGGCGGAACGCGCACTGGGCCGCCCCCAGGGCTGCCCCGGCCTTCGACGCCAGGGAGAGGTCCATGAAATACAATTTTCTATATGTTGCAAAGGCCTCGTCAAGGCGGCCGGCCTCCAGCGCCGCCTGGCCCAGACGCAGGTACACCTCGTCCGATTTCGGGCAATCCGGGTAATGATTCAGCAGGTCGAGCAGCTCCACGCGGGCGCCGGCGTAATCGCGAAGATCGATCTTGATGACGGCCATGCGAAGCCGCGCTTCCGGCGCCAGCCGGTCCAGGGGGAACCGCTCGGCGACGAGGCGGTACTCCGCGATCGCGGCGCCGCCGTCGCCCGTCGGCTGCTGGATGGCCCCCAGGGCAAAACGGGCGTAGGCCTCCCGGGCGGTCGCCGCGGCGACCCCGCGCAGCAGGAACCGCCGCCACATCGAGACGGCCTCGCGCACCAGCAGGTCCTGCGCGGCCGCGGTGGAGACGCACGACGCGGGATCGGTCACGACGGCCTCGTTGCCGGTGAACCGGGCCACCAGGCCCGCCGCGCCGCAGGCCACCTCGACCAGCCGCAACGCGGACACCCCGTTGAGATCCAGCACCACCGGCCGGCGCCGCGCCGGGTCGCCGACGCCTGCCCACGTGATGTCAATGCCTGCCTGGGCGGAAAGGCGCGACAAGACATCCTCAAGAGGCGCGTTGTTCGACGCCACCGCCCACAGGCTGGTCCCGCGCTCACCCTGCCTTCGCTGGACCTTCGGGTCCAGGACGGCTGCGTCCAACCGTTCAACCCCCTCGTCGAGGAGCGCTCGCAACTGTGCCTCCGCCAGGCCCTCGAAGAAGTCTGTCTCGGGCAACGCCGACTGAGGCGAGGGCAAGGTCTGGCCGAAGAGCGACAGGGCCTTGGTGGTGAGGGCGTAGGCGGCCATGAACTCGCAACCCGTCTCCAGGCCCGGGTGGCGGGTCGGATCGCCCAACGCAGCCAGCGCCTGGCAGGTCCTCATTCGGGCCATCAGGGCCTGACCGTCCGCCGCGTCCACGCGGGCCATCTCAAAGCACGCGACCGCCCGGACGAACGGCGAGGCGCCGCCGATGGCCTCAAGAAACGCCTGGCGGCACTCCGGAACGCGGTCCAGGCGACGCAGGCACTGGCCCCGGCGGAGGCGAAGGAAATCGCTCACGCCCCGGTTCACAGGACTCTTCTCGGCTTCCTGAAGGAGACCGCTGTAAATGGCGAGCGCCTCGTCGCACCGGCGGGAAGCGAAGGCCTGCTCGGCCACCGTCCAGGAGATCCTCGCCGAAGGGGCGGCTTCCGGTGCCTGCGGCTCCGCCCGGACGGCACGGGGCGCGGGCGCCGCGCTGACGTCGGGCGGGGGCGGCGGCGCCGTGTCGGTGCCGGCGCTGAAAACGCCCGTGTAAAGAAGGATGCCCGCGCCGAGCCCCACGAGGCCGCACAGCATCACCAGCACGTGACGCCCCGTGAACCAGTTTCGCATCGCGGGGAACCGGCCGACGGACCAGGACTCAGGCACACCGGAGCCCGGGCGCGCGACCTGAGCCTCAGGCGTCCCGACATGGCCTTCACGCGGACCGTCTTCAAGTTCCATGGCTTGTGTCGCCCCGGTTCGGCTATCCCCTGCTGAGAAACGGCCCCGCCCGGCAGCGCGTCCGAGAACGTCACCGGGCTGGTGACTCAGCCAAGGCAAAGAGTATCTTGACAGCCTGATGTGCAAGACTTGTGCCAAACGCCGAGACGCCCTCGGCAAATCGGGGAAAGGCTGTGTTCGTGGGAATTCCCGCGGCGGCGCCCGCCCGGTCGCCGCGGGCCGAGTCCGGGCGCGTCAGGTTTCTATGCACGCAGTCTGGTTTTCAGACAGTCATTCGAGTGGTCCCTCACAATTGAACTGTCGGTAAGGTAACCGCGGCGGGCAGGACTGCCCACCGCGCTATCTCCGGTTCTGAAACAGCTTCTCAGCCGGCGTTGACAGCCTGGAAGCGCCGCGAACCGGAGGTCGGCAGACGTGTGGGATCACTCGTATTCTGGGGTTCTGGTATGGCGATCTTGTAGCGTTTGAGCTTGGCGTGGAGCGTGGCGCGGGTGATGCCCAGAAGGGCGGCCGCCCGGGTCCGCTGGCCGCCGGCCTCCTGGAGGGCGCGGGTGATGAAGAGCCGCTCGGCGGTTTCCAGCGAGAGGTCGCTCGGCGACGGCGCGACCGACTGGCCTGCCTCTTCCGGCATGGCGACCGGGCCGAAAACGAGGTTGCGGGGAGTGATCTCCGGCCCCTTTTCAAGGACGAGGGCTCGCTCGATCGCGTTGCGAAGCTCGCGCACGTTCCCCGGCCAATGGTAGCGCAGCAGCGCCTCCGTGGCCTCGACCGACAGGCTCCGACGGAGGCCGGGGACCGCGCCGCCGATCGTTTCCACGAAGTACTCGGCCAGGAGCGGGATGTCTTCCCGGCGTGTTTCGTGGCGCAGGGGGGGCAGGACGATCGGGAACGTCGCCAGCCGGTAGTAGAGGTCCGGCCGGAAGTTGCCCCGCCGCGTTTCCTCCGCCAGGTTCCGGTTGCTCGACGCCACGATGGTGGCGTGGTACGGGAT
>JAPLML010000292.1 GCA_026387055.1 Planctomycetota bacterium
TCCTGCGAACCGAGTGCTCGGCCTGGGACCACCAACGCAACGAGCAACAGAAGGGCGTCGACTGGCGGTTCACGACGGCCGACGCCCGCATTAAACTGAAGAGGCTATACCCACAGATTCAAATGTGAAGGACTACTAGTCGCTGCGTGCCGGGGCGGAAGAGCGCCGCAAGCGCGCCAAGGGCTACCAGGGAAAGAGATGCCGGCTCCGGAATGATTACGAGTTGGATGGGATCCGAAGGCGTGACGTACCTGTCAACCTGGTATAGGACCGCTGCATTTGAGCCGTCCAGATCGGAGCGGATGATACGCGAGTACGGATCTCCAGATATGTACTTTAAGTCGCTGTAAAAGAGGTGGTCGCCGAATTGTTGCACGTCACGGGGGGTCCTGATCACACCGTCGATGTTGGTCATTCCTGTTCCATCAAACGCCGCCCGCCAGATCCGATTGCCACCCCAATCCGCACCGTATATCAACTCATTAGCCACGTCGAGCCCAAGTGAGTAGGCGGCGGCGTGCAGGACGGTTTCGCGGTTTCCGCCACCGAGATCACACCGCTCGACCGTATCCACCCCCGTTATGAAGTAAAGCTGGCCTCGGATTGGGTCCAACTCCAAACAGTCCGCGATGGAACTCCCCGACAGGATGGTGACCACAGTGGTCCCATCCAGGTTCATGCGGCCAATCCGGTGAGCGCTGTAGCCAAGACCCTCGGTGAAGTACAGGTGGCCGGCCCTCACATCAAGCGCTATCTGGTGAAGGCACTCGCCAGCCCCCTGGTTCTGCCCCTTGTCTGTGCGAAAGAGGACCTCCATCTCGGTTCCATCCAGGTTGCTGCGGCAGATTCGGCCTCGCGCCGATGAGTCCCAAGACTTGCCATTGTCAGCCCAGTACATCTTCCCCGCGCTGGTATCGATAGCCAAGCCCTGGGCCACCGGCTGAATATCCAGAAGGCAGGTAAACCCGCTACCGTCTGTACCTATGCGGTTAATGCTGTCGGCGCCATTGTCCACCCAGTACAGATCAGCAGTTGCGCCGAGGATTGGTGTAGGCGCGAAGGCAGGGAGTGCAAGGACGGCAATGCCGCACACCAACACAGCAAGCCAGCGTGGGGAGGGCAGCCAGTTGGCATCCTGGTGCTCGTTCTCAGGCCTGTCCTGTACCCCGATCTTCTTCGGCTCTGAGGCGCAGGCTGCAATCGCGGCAAGTCGGACGTGCCTCATGTGGGGCTCCTGTTTCCCGCGCATGAAGACGGGCGCGGGTCTAGTGCCCACGCCCTCACCCGGCCGACGCCTTGCACCTCCTGAACTCCCCCTATAATATAGCACAGATTATGGGTGAAAGCAAACGCCTTGTGATGGCTCGCCCTGCGAAGCGGTAAATTCGCCCCTCTGACAGCCGTTCAAATTGAGGTCAGACCAGCATATGACATAATTGAGCGCAAGTGCAAGGGGCTTCGGCACTTACCGAAGCCGTGTTGATTTCTGGTCGGGGCGAGTGGATTTGAACCACCGACCTGTCGCCGCGGCGACCGCTCGAATCCAGCAGGTGTGGTGCAAAAGAGGGATGCCTGGCTTCGAGAGCGCGGAGTTCCTCGCGGCCGCGGCCGGTCTTGAGGTAGACGTTCACGCTTGACGGCCAGCGTTCGGGTCGCGAAGGTCTCGCTGTGGAGGAGCGTCCAGGGCACGCCGTGGCGTGTGGCCTTGGATGCGCCGGCGTTGTGCTGAAGCAGTCTGGCCTGGAGGTCCTGGGTGGAACCGATGTAGACGCGGCTCGTCACGGCGCTACGAAGGATGTAGACGTAGAACACGGCCGCGCCCCCCGACGCGAAAGGGGCGGCGCCGAATTGACGCCACCCCTGGTGTGTAGTTGGTCGGGGCGAGTGGATTTGAACCACCGACCTCTTGGTCCCGAACCAAGCGCTCTAGCCAAGCTGAGCTACGCCCCGACCCGATCGGGAAGTTCTTCTCGCGGGACGGCGGCCGGAAAACGGCCCTATGTCCCGACGCGAATCGTGGTATTATAATTCCCCTGTTCGCCAAAGCAACTGTTTTTGCGCCGCCGCTGGGGCGCACGCCGTTTGGCGAGCCGTTGCCTTGTGCCGTTTAATCTGCAATCTGAAATCTGCAATCTGCAATTGATTGGGGGTAGGCGATGACTCGCGTCCGCGTGGCCAGGATCCTCTTGATCGTCCTCGGCATCTGGGCGGCGGTGGCCTACGCGGCGGTCTTCAACGTTTTCGTCCTCGCCAAGCCGGACCCCGCCAATCCGGTGAAGTTCTTCGATAACCGGGCGGTCATCCTCATGGGCGGCATGCTGCTCCTGGTGTGGTGCCTCATCGGGGGGATCCTCCAGAGGGTTCTGCGCGATCCGTTCAAGAGATTCGTGCGGCGGGTTCCCATCGGCTGGCGCACGCGGTTCGTCCTGCTGTGCATCATCTTCGCGCTGCTGGAGGAGGCGGTGACGACGGGTCTGACGAACCTGGCGCCGCTCTTCGGCGGCGTGACCGAGGCGGCCAGGATCACCGCGTCGAAGAACTACCTGGAGGTCGTGTGCCTCCACAGCGTGATCGTCTTCATTCCCTCGTACATCGTGTGGGCGGTGATATTGAGTTTCTTCGATTTCGCGCCGGCCGAGGTGATGCTCCTGTACGGCCTGACGGGGTGGCTGATGGAGCTCGTGACCTTCGGCCCGGACAACGTCGGCATGATCGGCATGTGGGCCTTCGTCTACGGCCTGATGGTCTACCTGCCCGCCTGCACGGTGCCGGAGGATCGGAATGTCCGCCGGGTGCGCTGGTGGTACTGGCCGATCACGGTGGTGGTCCTCTTCTTCGCGGGAGTGCCGTTCGTGCCGGTGGTGTACCTGATCCGCCGGCTCATCGGGTACACGGGGGCGTGAGGTGCAGGCGTCTTGCACGAGCCCGCGGCGGGAGCAGCGGGTAACGTCGCCCAGGGGGATCTGCCGCCCCTTCCGCGGCGGGCTCGACAGCGCGAAGCCGCGGCGTTGCCGCGGCCTGCGTTGGCTTGTATGCTAGGCGGCTGGTGAGTTGCCCGCCCAGGCGGGCGCGCGCCTTTATTCGTGGGGCCGTGTTACCTTGGGAGGACACGCTCGAACCATGGAAAAAACGAAAATCGGCATCGTAGGCTGCGGCAACATTTCGGGCATCTATTTCAAGATGTGCAAGTCTTTCGAGATTCTCTACGTGGCGGCGGCCGCCGACCTCGTGCCCGAGCGGGCCCAGGCCCGGGCGAGGGAGTTCGGCGTGCCGAAGGCGTGCTCGGTCGAGGAGATGCTGGCCGACCCCGAGATCCGCATCGTCGTGAACCTGACGATCCCGAAGGCCCACGCCCCGGTGGCGCTGGCGGCCCTGGCGGCGGGCAAGAGCGTCCACAACGAGAAACCGCTGGCCCTCGCGCGCGAGGACGGCCGCAAGATGCTCGCC
>JAPLML010000450.1 GCA_026387055.1 Planctomycetota bacterium
CCGACGAGGCGCTCGCGGCCTTGCGGAAGGTCCCGGCGCTGCGACTGGACTTCAGCGCGCTTTGCGAGAGTTGCTCGCCCGACAAGTCCCGCATCCACCACCCGTGGTTCACCACCGTTGCCGGCGCCTACGTGCGGGCGATCGCCCGCATGCTGGTGCACCCGGACGGCGAGAGCATCCGCCTGTTTCCCGGCCTGCCGGCCGGAACCTGGCAGGAATTGGAGTTCCGGCTCATGGCGCACGGCAACATCGAGGTCCATGTGAAGCTGGAAGCCGGCGTTATCCGTACGCTGGGCCTGCGCCGCCGCGCCCCTGGCACGCGCCGCTGCCGCATGACGATTCCGAAAGGCTATCTGGCAGCAGGGCAGACCGTCGCCGGCGTGACCGGCCGCGAGGTCGACGGCAAGATCGAATCTGAGGTAAACGTGGACGAAAGGGGCGCCGTCTGCATATGACGGTTGCGCCTTGAGATCCGCACGGAAGCATGGAGACTCCTTGTGCCATTGAGAATTGAGAACCAAACCCTGACCATCACGACGAAGAAGCGGGAACTTGCACTTGAGCTGGAGACCGTCCTGCGGGCGAGGCTCTACGACCTGTCCGTCCTGCGGGACATCCAGGTGACTGAATTCGCGCCCCGCCTCGTCCAGCCGTTGGCGGATGGTATCCGGCTCCAACTGGTCAACGAAGCGCACGGGCTCTTCATTCCGGTCGAGTTCCGGGCCGAGGCCGACGGCCCCGCCCTGAGCAACGTCGAAGGGTTCCGCGTGACGGTGAAGGCCGGCTGGATCTGCGAGCAGATGTCGATCAACCGCCGGCTGATGACGCTCGACGTGCTGCCGGAGTTGATGGCCACCCACGTCGGCGACGAAGGCCTCTACCTGCTGCCGGACTTCTGCGGCACGCTCGTGCGCTTCAAGGAACACGTGCCCACCGTCACCCGTGACCGGCTCTACATGACCCAGGCGGAGTGGGAGAAGCTCAGCGTCATGAACTGTTTCGGCCTGAAGCAGGGGAAACAGGGGACGCTCGCCATCGTCCACCAAGGCGACTTCTGCTGCCACGCCGTCACCGAGGTCAATCAAGAGGGGGTCAACCGGATCTACGCCAGTTTCGGCGTGCGGCACAGGCCGGGCGAGCCGATCAAGCAGGAGGACAAGGAGGTCATCGTCCGCTTTACCGAAGGACGGGAGAATGGCTACGTCGATTTGGCCAAGGCGTATCGCGACTCTCTGGTCAACGAGCGCGGCGTCTCGCCGCTCAAGCCGCGGCTGGCCGACAATCCCACCCTGGCGTATTCGGTGGGCGCCATGCGCACCAAGATTTTCCACGGCATGAAGCCGAGTTCACTCGATGGCAACGTGCCGATCAAGGTCAATGCCACCTTCGCGCAGGCCGAGGCGATCCTCGACAGCATGAAGGCGGCGGGAATCGACAAGGCGATCGTCACGCTGGTCGGGTGGAACTTGGGCGGCCACGACGGGGCCTACCCGCAGAAGTTCCCAATCGAGCCAGCCCTGGGCGGCGAGGAGGGCCTGCGCAAGCTGATCTCCAAGGCCAAGGGCATGGGCTACCAGATCGTGCCTCACGACAACAACACCGACATGTATATGGCCGGCCAGACCTATGACCCGGAGGTGGTCCTGCGCCACGAGGACAACACGCCGGTGCTGGGTGGCATCTGGGGCGGCGGCCAGGCGGCCAAGGCCTGTCCGGTGGCGTACTTCGACCGCTACGGACCCGATGTGACCCGCATCCGTGACCTAGGCTTCGAGGGGCACTACTACTGCGATGCCCAGTCCAACCCGCTCTATTGTTGCCACGACCCGCGGCATCCGGCGGACGAGGAGCAGTTCGGGTTTTCGCAGTGCAAGCTCACTCAGGCTTACCGCACGCTCTACGGCGCGGTGTCGCAGGAAATGGCACCGGCCTACGCGCTGCCGTTCATCGACGAGGGCGGGGTGTGTTCGCCCCATCACGTCGCCTGGCCCATGCCATATGTCGATGAGACACTCACGCGCATCATCGACCGTGTCGTGCCTTTCTACCAGCTGGCGGTGCATGGTCTGATCCTCTATCAGCAGCAATGGATTCACGGACACCGGCACGCCGGGGTCCGCAGGGGCATGCTGCGCGACCTCGCTTTTGGCGCCCGGCCGGCCATGGAAGTGTCGTACAACGGCGGCGGCAATGGCGATCTCTACACCGATTCCATCCGCGACGTGATTGAAGGCTACAGGATCGCCTACGAGGAACTGGCCGACACGCATGTCGAGCTGGTCGAGGACTACGAGGAACTGGCCCCGGAGGCCAGCCGCATCGTCTACGCCAACGGCACGGCGCTCACCGTCAACTGGGGCGACACCCCGGTCGGAGACCTGGCGCCGCTGAGCTACCGCATCGAACGCGAGGCGCGGGGCTAGGCCGTTGGCACGCCGCATCTATGTTGCGATCAATCTGCTATATATGGAACAGTACAACGGTGATCACGATGAACGGTTGATGACCTATTGTCCTGGTTCCACTGCTGGCCGTTGCGGCAGCCTCGGCCTGTGCCGCTTCCGAGGACAGAGTCGGTTGCTTCGCGCAATTGCCGGCTATCGATGGCAAGCACGCTCCTGACGAGCGGAACCGGACCAGGGGCTTCGCTCTCCTCTACAACCCGGGCAGTGGCAAGGTCCAGGCACACCAGGCCTCTGCCCGGCTGTGCTGGACGAAGGACTGGCTACCCCACGTGCATGAAGTCCGCTGCCCTGGAGGTCAGGACGGTTCTGTCATGGGCCTCCTGTGCCCGAAGGGCTCTCCTGCAGGGCCACGTGGTCGAACTTGGCGGTGCTGGTTGCGGCATTGTTCCCGGACGTCACGAACAGGCCCGCCTGGCCAGGGTCCTTGAGGGTTACAGCGTGTGTGCCCACGGCGGTGCCCCAGTCGTTTCCGTCGCTCGACTTGTACACGTTCAGCACGTCGCCTTTCCGCTCGATCCTCGCTCGTGCGGCCATTGTCGGTCAGGGCCGTGACGCGGGCCGAGATCCGGCAGTCACCGGCCACGGGACGGCCGACCAGCACGAACTGGTCCTTCACACGCTCCCACCAGGACCGGACGCCTTCGCCACCGCCCGTGATCACGAACTCGCCGCCGGCGACCGCGACCGCACCGGGGACGAACGGCTCGTTGATCTCGCGGAACGTCCACGGCGCGGGCAGCGACGACGGTGTCACGGTCACCTGGCATGTGGCGCTCTGCCGGCCGTCCTCCGTCGCCACGGTCACGGAGCAGGAGCCCTCGCGTTTGCCCGCCACGATCGCCGTGTTCTTCCCGATGCGCCGGACGATGGCGATCGACGCGTCGCTCGATGTCCATACGACCGACTTATTGGCCGCGTTGGCCGGCAGGAAGTCCACGTTGAGCGCCGCGCGGCCATCGACCGGAACCTCGACCGACTTCCGGTCGAGCACCACGCCTGCGACCGGAACACTCGAGGCGCTCTCGACGTACTCGATCAGCTCAAGTTCCGCGAGTTGGACGGCCTGGCTGGCGGAGGACACCTGGAGCCGGTAGGCGTTGTACGCCGCCGGCTTCTTCACAGAGAACTCCCGCGTTTCGAAGCCTTTGCCGAAGGCCTCGTCCTGCCGCACGTCCAGGGCGTCCCACGTGGCGCCGCCGTCGTTCGATCCCGAGAGCGCCAGACCCTTGGGGAAGCACTCGGGCTTGTCGCCCACGGTGACCGCGTAGCTGGACACGGCGTACTTCCGGCCGTCCGCGTACTGAAGCTGGATCCAGGAAGAGACGGTGTCGTCCTGCCACAGCGACCGCGGATTGCGGTCGAAGACCTTCTCCTTGGCGTTGCCGGCGGAAGCCTGGCCACGCGAGGTCACGAGGCCCATCCCGTCCTTGACGTAGTAGGCTGTGTTGAAGCCGAAGTCGAGCGGCCCCGGCTTCGCCGCCACCATCAGGTCCTCCAGCGCCGCCTCCAGCTCGCTGGTCGGCATCAGCTTCACGAGGTAGCCGCGCCCCTTGTCCGGCGCAGGGCGCCACGTATTCCGGCCCTTGTCACCCACCTCGTTCGTGCCGCCCGTCACGACCTTCCAGTACTTCGCGGCCCCCCGGACGGCGTACAGGCACGCGGTGGGGTCCCAGCTCAACCGGTCGCCGCCGAAGCCGACACCCGGGACATTCTCGAAAGCCATGGTGAGCGGGTGATGCTCCGCGCCCTCCAGGGCGACGCGCCGGCCGGTGCAGATTCCGCCGCCGATCTCGCCGCCGCTGAAAGTGATCGGGGTGGGCCACTCTTCGCAGATGAGCTTGGCGGCACCGACGTCCTGCTGGAAGTTCCACTCGGCGCCTGCGGGGTAGTTCCCACCCATGCAGACGAGCGACTTGACCTTCTTCGCAACCAGATCCCGTCCGTTCAAAGGGCTGACGGCATCCGGCGACGACTGGAGTAGCTTGCCCAGGTTCCTCAGCGGGCCGATAGCCACGACCACCACGCTCGCATCGGGTTGTCCGACGAGAACTCGACGATACACGGCCGTCGCATCGGGCGCGTCCTTGCCACTCTT
>JAPLML010000763.1 GCA_026387055.1 Planctomycetota bacterium
AGGGGATATACGCGATGGGAGCATTCTCCTTCGCAGCCTTGTACTCAGCAGGTTTGGCTAGCTCATACCGCATGTGTTTCTCCGTCCTCTGGTGTCAGGTGCCGGGTATCGGGTGCCAGCGAACCCCGGAACCTGGCGCCCGGCACGTCACGACGCTCATTCAGAGCCGGTCCAGCGGGAACGGCGGCGTCGCGAGCGGCTTGACCGCCAACGACAACAGCAGCATCTCGTTGTCATCAGCCGCGATCCGGTTCGAGCTAAGTGTACCACAGTCCCGACACCGATGGACAATCGCCCACTCGCCGCCCTTGCGCACCCACACCGCCACGGGCTCCATCAACCCACCGCAGCACGCGGCTCGGTCACCGGGAGAGTGGTCGAGATGGACGCTGTGCAGGCACTTCGGGCAGTGATTCCTGTGCTCGGTGCCCGCGCCTTCCGGCCAGACCTGCTCCCCACAGCTCGCGCACACGAAGGACTCATCCGCCGAGCGATCGGGTGTCGAATCACCCATCAGCCGGCGATAGCTCTCATAACGCGCCCGATCGATCTCGCCGTCGCGGACCGCAAGCCGGACCGCGCAGCCCGGCTCGGTCATGTGCGTGCAGTCGGCGAACTTGCATCCGGCGGCATACCCGTCGAATTCGGGAAAGCAGGACCTCAGTTCATCGTGCCCGATGTCGCAGAGCCCGAACTCGCGGATGCCTGGGGTGTCAATGATGCTGATCCCGTCGCCGATCCGATACAGGGTCGATGCGGTCGTTGTGTGCCGCCCTTTGGAATCGCCCTTTCGCAGCGTATTGGTGGCCAAGCGCAGATCAGGGCTGATCGTGTTGAGCAGCGAGCTCTTGCCCACCCCGCTGTGACCCACGAATGCGCAGGTCTTGCCGGCGAGGAGGGCAAGCAGGTCGCCGAGTCCCTCGCCGCTCGCCGCGGAGCACGCCACTACCGGGATTCCGAGATGCCGGTATGCCTCCAGTTGCGCCAACTCGGTGTCCTGCCGACGTTCATCGAGCAGGTCAACCTTGTTCACGCAGATGATCGGTTCGATGCCTCCCCTCCGGACTGCGGCCAGGTAGCGGTCGATGAGCCGGATGCGGAGAGGGGGCGACTTCACTGACACCACTATCACCGCGACGTCTATGTTCGCGGCGATCACCCGCTCCGGCCGTGACTCGTCCCGGCCACTGCGCGATAGAACCGTGTCCCGGGGAAGCCTTCGGTGCAGGACGTACGTGTTGTGGTCGGCGATGGCGACGGTTACCCTGTCTCCCACCGTCAAGTCGGCATCCTGAGATGCCGCGAGTCTCGTGCCGATGCGGCAGGTAAGCAACGTGCCGCCCGAGTCCACCGTGCATGCACCCCTCGCAACTGAGACGATGGTGCCGGTCAACGTGCCGGACTCGGCGGCCGACGTGCCGGGTAGCCCCGGCGTGCGTTTCTTATGTTTGTGCTTCAATGTGTATTCCTCATGAGCCTCGACACCGAGGCGACAAAAAAGCCGCAAGCGTATGTGTCACGCCTGCGACCGAGGAACACACGGTCTACACGGAGTCTGCTATCTGGTTAGCTCCGGCACCTCGTGAGGCGCGACACTGGTCTGTATGCATTTCCTGACTTGACCACAGCGGTCATGATTCGCCCCTTTCATAGGATTTCGGCTCGGTGGAGTATACCGCGTCGCAGCATCTCCAGCACTCCCACATCCATTATAGCCCGGGCACCGGGGCGTGCTAAGGTGCGGTCTGCGGAACACTACGAAACGGCCGGAGTGTGGCGGATTACTCGTGATCAAACAGCCAGCCGGTTTCATCCGAGCCAAGCTGGTCGTTGATGATCTCTGCATTCGGTACCAAGGCATAGGTGGCAGAGGTGTTGATCTTCTCGATACGAGGATCGATCAGATCGTCCAACTCTTGACCCTCAGGCATGCACAGGCCGAGGAACTGGAACACATTCCGAAACGCTTCGCGATTGCGCCCCACATCGGATGTGTAAAGATCCTCATACCACAGAGGTAGGTACGCGTTGGTCGGCTTCTGTGCGAGGACTTCTACGTAGTATTGCCTGGCTTCGCACGCGTACTCTATCAGTGCCTTGAGATCATGAAGATCAATGGGTTCAAGGCCTTTGCAGGCGGCTTCCATCTCCCCCTTGAAGTCCCGCCTCTGCCAAACGCCGGTCTGTTCTGCTATAAACCCGGAGACGGCTTGCTGCAGAACGTTCCGCCTCCTGAGTGCGATTACCGTGATGTCCGGTCGCAGCAGCATGTGAGTATAGAGTTCCTTGGGGAGCTGGAAGTCCAGCACCTTGAAGCCGTCGTACTTGGAGAAAAGCGCAGCCAACTGCTCTTCCAGCGTTGGGATATCCACGATAAGCTTGACGTACTCTGGCTCGTCCGGGCACCAGTTCCGATACTTGCCACAGAGGGGCTCTAATGCGAGGTCGAGCTGAGGATGAAGCTGAAGGAC
>JAPLML010000347.1 GCA_026387055.1 Planctomycetota bacterium
CTCACCGCCTCGACCCCGCCATCCGGCCGGGCCGGGTCCCCCGGAAACGACGTGACCACCGCCACTTTCATCTGCCGGACCTCGCATCTTGCTTATCTTCCCGCACCACGTCCTGGAACACCTGCTCGAACCGCGGCATGACCACCTCTACCGCATGGTTCTCCAGGTAGTACCGCCTCGCGTTCCCCGACGCCTCCAGCCACCGCGCCGGCGAGCCCAGCAGCCGCCTCAGCCCCGCCGCCAAGCCCGGCACGTCCTGGGCGACCTCGCCCAGCTTCCGTCCCGCGACCAGCCCGTCCGGGTCGAACGTCGATACCACCGGCCGGCCGTGGCTCCATGCCTCCAGGAACGTGTTCGGGAACCCCTCGAACGCCGACGTGCACACCAGGCAGGCCGACCGCTGATAAAATGCATGCACCTGGTCCGGCGCGATTTGACCATGGACGGTAACGTTCGGCAGGGCCGCGGCTTGCGCCACCACCCGCTTTGCATCCTCGCCGTTCGCCGGCCCGACGAAATCGAACCGCAGCTCCGGGCACAGCCGCGCCAGCTCCACCAGCCGGTCTGGGCGCTTCTGCTCGCATATCCGCGCCAGCCACAGCACCCGCGCCTCGCCCAGCCGCGGCGGCTCCGGCGCCACGTACTCCTCTGCCCCCGGCCCCTGGCACGGCATCGGGATCACCGTCGACTCTACCCCAAATCCTTCTCGCAACATCACTTGCTGCCGCAACGTCTGGACGATCACCCGGTCCGCGTGCCTCAGCCCGTAGCGGTACAGCACCCGCTCCCGCAGCGTCCGCATCTCCGGCAGCCGCACGTCGCAATCCGGGTCGTTAGCCACGGAATAGACGAACTTCCGCCTGTTCCGCCGACACCACAGGGCCACCTGACCCGTCACGTACTCCCCGCAGTTCTGGTAGTACACATCCGCATCCGCCCGCCGCATGGCCGACACCAGCCCCGTCCACCGCGGCCAGAAGAACCGCAGCCCCGGCAACCCCGCCTCCCGCCGACAGATAACGTGTACCCGCACCCCGTCGATCTCCTCCCCATCCGGCTGGCCTTCATCCCAGGTCAGCATGCTGACCCGCTGCCCCCGCGCCGCCAGCCACCGGGCCATCATCGCCTGCTGCCGCTCCACCCCCCCCACGTGCCGGCCTGCCGCCTTGCCGGACAGGCTCCCGTACGCCAGGTGCGCCACGAAGCAGGTTTTCACTCCGTCAGAAGGGGGCATCCAGGTTCCGTTCCTTGGCCTGATTCAGCCGCCGGCTGGTCCGTGGCCGTATAGGAGAGCTTGCACGACACTTGGGCCGTTTCGGGCAGGGCTGGCCCCCCTGGGCAATGCCCCCAAACGCCCGGACAACCGCCCACACGTTCGACCCCCCATAGGCTGGCGTTGCGCAGATCATCCGCACGCCCTGCATCGGCCCTTGCACAAAGGGGGTTACGTTGGGGGCTTTCCCGGCCGGATTCCGACCCTGTTTTGAAGGCATTTGACGGTCCAGGCCGGCTTTTGAGCGGTTTTTCGGGGAAAAGGGCGCAAATTGCAGACACGTTATCCTTCGTTCACCCGGTGAAGTTGCGACTGGTATAGCCCCCATATCCGATCAACCTGGTAGCCAAGGGAGAACCGCTCCAGCGACCCGGCCGCCGCCTCCCCCAGCCGCCGGGAGACAATTGGCTCTCACGGTTCAGACTTCTTTCATCCCGGTCATCCATTCATCCTGACCATCCGCGGTTCAGACAATATTTTGTCGGAGATAAACATTCCATGAGAGCAACCATCTTTTTATTTTTTCTCTTTTCCCTCTTTTTCATTCCAGGA
>JAPLML010000503.1 GCA_026387055.1 Planctomycetota bacterium
GACGCGCCGTCGCAAGGGAAGCGTCGTCGAGCGCCAGCCCATGCACGAGCATCCGCCCGCCGCTGGTCAGCCCGATCTCAAGGACGCCGTCGGTGGCGCCCAGGTGCACGGCCAGGCCTGCGCGGATGGCCGTGGCGTCGAGGATGGCGTCGGCCGGCGGCGCCTCGGCGCCCAGAGCCACGCTGACCGCGATCCCGCCTAGCCCAACCAGGGCGATGGTCAATGATAGAGTGCCACGGTGCGCGGCGGGTCTCCGGTGCGCGGCGGGTCTCCTGACCCGCCGCGTGCGTGCGCTCCCTCGCTCTTGCGGAGGCGCGGTGTGCCGTGCCCCTGCGTCTGCGCCGAAACGTCTCGCGCGGTGGGTCAGGAGACCCACCGCGCAAGGGCTTGGCGTGCGCTGTAGTGACAGGAGGCTTCGTCGCATGTCCGCCCTCCCGGAAGGCTCAGAGTCACCCACGCATGCCGACAATGCCCGAGGCACGGGGGGTGGCCGTGCGCGACTTGGGCAATGCACGGCCACGCAACGGCGCGTGACCGTGCCACCCATTCGCGGAAGCGGGTCGCCAAGGCCAATCCCTGTTGCGCTCGCGTGTCATCCTACTTCGGCGACGGGGCCGAGACAATACGCAGATTCAGGGGTTCAAGAAGGCGCGTTCCCTCGCTATAATCAACGTGCACTCAAGTGGCGGGCGACCTCGTGAGGCATTATTGTTTCTGGAGCGTGCTGGCGTGTGTGCTCCTGGCGGCCGGACCGGCGCGGGCGTGTTCGGTGCCCGTGTTCCGCTACGCGCTGGAGCGGTGGCCGGCGGCGCCGTACGAGGTGTACGTCTTCCACCGCGGCCCGCTCTCCGCGCCGCACCAGAAGGCGATCGACCGGCTGAAGGCCGCCGAATCGTCCGTGAACCTGAACAGCGTCGACGTCGCGGGCAAGCTGGACGAAGAGGCGGCGAAGGTCTGGCAGAACCATGCCGCGGCGGCGCTTCCGTGGATGGTGGTCCGGTACCCGGGCGACTTCCGCATCCCGGTCGACGCGTGGGCCGGGCCGCTGGCGGAGGAGAACGTGGCGCTGCTGCTCGATTCCCCCGCGCGGCGCCAGGTGGCCCGCCGCCTCCTCGAAGGCGACTGCGGCGTGTTCGTCTTCCTCGAAAGCGGCGACCGCGGCCAGGACGAGGCGGCCGCGCTGCTCCTGGAGCCCGAGCTCAAGCGGTTGCAGGGGTCGCTGGAGATTCCGAAGCCGCCCGAGGGAAGCTGGGGCGACCCGGTGTACGACCAGCGTGGGGCGCCGCCGCTTCGCGTCGCGTTCTCGATGCTGCGCGTGTCGCGGGAGGACCCGGCGGAGCGGCTCTTCGTCAAGCTGCTCACGGCGACCATGCCGGCCCTCGACCGCGTGGCCATGCCGATCGTCTTCCCGATCTTCGGGCGCGGGCGGGTGCTCGACGCCCTGATGGGTCCGCAGATCGACAAGGATGTTATCGAGGACGCGTGCGCGTTCCTCGTTGGCCCGTGCTCGTGTATCGTGAAGAGCCAGAACCCCGGCCTGGACATGCTGATGACGGTCGACTGGGACGCGGCCCTCTCGGGGCAGAAGTCGGCGATTCCGAAGGTGGCCCCGCCGCCGCTCACGGGGGTCGGCGCTTTCGCTTCCGCGGGGGCGGCGGAGCGCGGGGGGCCGCTGTCGTCCCGCGCGGCCCTGCTGGCGTACGTGCTGGTCGGCGTGGCCGCGGGCGTGGTGATTCTCGCCGTCGCGGGCGTTCTTGTCTGGCGGAAGACGCGTTCGACGAGCACCGATTGACCTGTGCGCGGTGGGTCAGGAGACCCGTACGTGTTTGGCGGGTTGCTTCGATAGCCGGGTGGCACGGCCACGCGCTGTTGCGTGGCCGTGCATGGTCACCTGGGCGAGCAAGCACGGTCACGCAACGGCGCGTGACCGTGCCACCCACGCTAGACAAGTACGGAGACCCGCCGCGCACGAACAATGATAGGGCACGCTTCAGCGATAATGATGTGATCGGCATATGACCCTCTGGCGGCTTGTCATCAAGGAAATCGCGTACCGCAAGCTGAACTTCGCGCTGGCGGTGCTGGCGGTGCTCGTAGCCGTGGGGTGCCTGGTCGCGGAACTGACGCTCCTCAGGGCCCACGAGGTGCGGGCCGAGCGCCAGAGCGACGCCCAGGACGCCCGCACGCGCCAGAGGGTCGGCCGCCTGGCCGACGATTACCGCGTCATCACCAAGCAGCTCGGCTACAACGTCCTCATCCTCCCGGCCAAGCAGGACCTCGGCCGCTTCTACGCCCAGGGATACGCCGGCGAGACGATGCCCGAGGAATACGCGCGGCGGTTGTCGGAGTCGCCGCTCATCACCGTCCAGCACCTCCTGCCGAGTCTCCAGGAGCGGATCGAGTGGCCGGAGCGCAAGTTCCCCATCATCCTCGTGGGCACGCGCGGCGAAGTGCCCCAGGGCCACCGCAACCCGAAGGACCCGATCCAGCCGCTCGTGGCCCCGGGGACGATGGTCGTCGGCCGCGTGGTTGCCGAGCGCCTGGGCCTGGAGGAAGGGAAGGAGGCGGTCCTCTTCGGCCGGCGGCTGGCGGTGGCCAAGGTCCATCCGCCGCGCGGCAACGAGGACGACGTGACCGTCTGGATCGACCTGGCCGAGGCGCAGGCCCTCCTGGGGAAGCCCGGCCGCCTCAACGCGATCCTGGCCCTGAGCTGCCTTTGCGCCGAGGCGACGCCGGAAGGCATTCGTCGAGAGATAACTACAGCCCTTGATAACGATGTCCAGGTGCTGGAGCTGAGCGCCGCGGCCGCCACGCGCCGGGCCGCGCGGCTGCGGGCCTCCGTGCACGCCGACGAGACCGTGGCGGCCCAGGAGGCGGGCCGCGCCGAGCTTCGCCTCGTGCGCGAGGCCCTGGCCGCGTGGATCATCCCCCTCGTGGTGATCGGCGCCACCGTGTGGGTCGGCGCGCTCGCGTTCGGCAACGTCCGGGACCGCCGCGCCGAGATCGGCATCCTGCGGGCCATCGGCTGGCGCGCCCGGCAGATCCTGGCGGTGCTGCTGGCGAAGGCGGTCGCGGGGGGTCTCGCGGGCGGCGCCGTCGGCTATGCGGCCGGCTTCGCGCTGGCGGCGGCCTGGGATGTGCACGAGGCGGCCGCCGGCGACGCGGCGGGGGCCTCGGCCCTTTTCGATCCGGGGCTGCTGGCGGCGGCGGTGTTTCTCGCGCCGATCCTGGCGGCGGCGGCCAGCCTGGTCCCCGCGCTCTTGGCTGCGCGGCAGGACCCGGCCGTGGTCTTGCGGGAGGAGTGACCTCAAGCGATGCGCAGTCGCCGGTAGGGGCACGGCATGCCGTGCCCCTCCGTGGCACATGAAGGAAGTGGTTCATGCTTCGCGTGGAGAACCTGACGAAGACGTACCGGGGCGCCGCCCGGACGGTCCGCGCGCTCGACGGCGTCTCGCTCGAGGTTGCCGCGGGGGAGTTCGTGGCGGTCGAGGGGCCGAGCGGCTGCGGCAAGACCACGCTCCTCCTGGCGGCGGGCGGGCTTCTGCGGCCCGACGCCGGTCGTGTGATGCTGCGCGGCGAGGACCCGTACGCGCTGACCCCCGAGGCGCGGGCCGCCTGGCGGGCGGCACAGGTCGGCTTCGTGTTCCAGCAGTTCCACCTCATCCCGTACCTGACGGTGCTCGACAACGTGCTCGCGCCGTCGGTGGCGCTGCCCTCGGCCGATGGCGACAAGAGGGCCCGCGAGTGGATCGGGCGTTTCGGTTTGGCGGACCGGGCGGACCACGTGCCGGCGGAGCTTTCAACGGGCGAACGGCAGCGCGTCGCGCTCGCCCGGGCGCTCCTGAACCGGCCGGCGCTGCTCCTCGCGGACGAGCCGACCGGGAACCTCGACCCCGCCAGCGCCGCCGTCGTCCTCGGGCACCTGGCGGAGTTTGCGAAGTCGGGCGGGGCGGTCCTCCTGGTGACCCACGACCCGCTGGGGGCGGAGTACGCGGGGCGGACGCTCAGGATGGCGCAGGGGCGAATGCTAAATGATAAATGCTAAATGTTAAATGCTAAATGCTAAATGAAACGGCCAAAGGCGCAGGTCGTGTTTCATTTAGCATTTAGCATTTAGCATTTCTTTTTACCTGCAGTAATCTCGCCACGTCCGCGCTCGCCGGCCTCTCCATCAGCTCCGCCAGCTTGCCCGTCTGCACCAGCCGCCCGTCGATCATCACGCCCGCCCGGTCGGCCACCGCCCCGGCCTCGTCGATGCTGTGGCAGACGTGCATCGTGGTGACGCCGAACTGGTGCTGGACGGTGCGCAACTGCTCGAGGACCTCGGCGCGGGTGGGCCCGTCGAGGGCGCTGACGGGCTCGTCCAGCAGAAGCAGCTCCGGCCGCAGGGCCAGGGCCCGCGCCAGGGCGACCTTCTGCCGTTCGCCGCCGCTCAGGGTCAGGGGCGAGTGGTCGAGCAGGCGCGCGAGGCGCAGGGTGTCGAGGAGCGGGCCGAGCTCGCGCAGGGCGTCGGCGTGCGAGCGGCCCGCCGCCCGCAGGGCGAACGTCACGTTCCGCGCTACGTCCATGTGCGGAAAGAGGCCGTAGTCCTGCGGCACGTAGCCGATGCGCCGAAGGCGCGGCTCGGCGTGCGTGACGTCGCGGCCGCCGACGTCGAGGGTCCCGGCCTCGGCCCGCAGGAGGCCGCACAGGCAGTGCAGCAGGAGCGTCTTGCCGGAGCCGTTCGGCCCCAGGAGGACGAAGTACTCTCCCGTCGCGAGGTCCAGCGAGACGTCGCGCACGCGGAAGTCGCCCGCCCGAAGCGAAAGGTCCCGGATCCGGATCATGTGCCCCACCACCGATGCGCCTGGCCGAGCGCGTGGATGAGCACCAGGGCCGCCATGGCGATGGCCAGCATCAGCATCGAGACCGCCAGGGCCGGCTCGATGCGGCCGATTGAAAGCTCGAGATAGACGGTGGTTGGCATGACCTCGGTCTTCATCCGCACCGCCCCCGCGAAGACCATCAGCGGGCCGAAGATGCCCACGGCCCGCGCCCAGGCCATGACGGCCCCGGCCGCCAGGCCGTTCCGCGCCATCGGCAGGGCCACCCACCGGAAGGCCCGGCCGTGCGTGCAGCCGAGCGTCAGGGCCAGGTCCTCCAGCCGCCGGTCCACGCCGTCGAACGCCGCCTTCGACGCCCGGATGGCGTACGACACCGAGACCAGGAACTGGCACAGCACGATGCCCTTCGGCGTGTAGACGAACTGGAGCCCCGGCACGCTCTCGATCCACTGGCCGATCGCCGTGCGGAAGAACACGAGCAGCGACACGCCGATCACGACCGGCGGCATCACGATCGGCAGCTCGATGATCGCGTCCACGACCACGCTCCCCGGAAAGCGGTACCGGCTCAGGGCGTATCCCACCGGGATCGAGAAGCACACCACCAGCACCAGCGTGGCGGCCGTGGTGATGAGGCTGAGGCGGATCGCGGCGCGGACCTCCGGCGAGCCCAGGGCGTCGGCCATCGCCTGCGGGCTCGTGTAGAAGAGGTCGGCCGCAATGAGCACCAGCACCCCCGCCACGAACACGACCAGGAAGGCGATCGTGACGACCGAGACCCAGTGCACGCGCGGGCCGGCGACGGGCGGCATGTCAGGGCCCCCTCTCGGGCGGCTCGGTCCGGTAGTGATGCCGGCGGAAGATCGCGCGGCCCTCCTCGGCGCGCAGGAACTCGATGAACTCCCCGGCCAGCGGGCGGTCCTTGCAGGACTTGAGCACGCCCACCGTCACGTGCGAGAAGACGTTCTCGCCCGGCGGGATCGGCACCACGTCGGCGCTCGCGGCGTACTGAGCGGCGATGGCGTCCCAGACGATCGCGGCGTCGAGCTGCCCCGTCTGGACCTGGAGGCCCAGCTCGTTCACCGTGACCGACGCGAACGCGAGGTTCTTCTCGATGGCGGCCGCGTCGAGCTTGTTCTTGGCGATGATCTCCTCGGTCGCCCGCCCCACCTGGCACGCCTTGGGGTTGCCGAGGCCCAGCCGCAGCCCCGGCCGCGCGAGGTCCGCCAGGCCGCGGATGCCCTTCGGGTTCCCTTTCTGGACGAGGATGACCGGCACGAACCAGCACACGTCGGCCTGGGATTCGACCAGGCCCTCCTTCTCGGCCAGTTCCACGTACCAGCGGTCGCCGGGCATGAAGAGGTCGCCGGTCCGGGCGAGGCGCAGGCGCGAGATCAGCATGCCGCTGCCGCCGTAGTCGCTCTCGACCTTGGCGCCGGAGCGGGCGGCGAAGGCGCGGCCGATCTCCTCGAGCGCCGGCCGCAGGCCCGCGCCCGCGTAGACGTACAGGCTGCCCTTCGCAGCGGGGGAGGCGCCGGCGGCCGCGCCGGCGGGAACGAGACGCCTTTCGGCCGGAGGCGGGCCGAACCCCTGCTCCTGCCAGATCCTGGCGGCCTGCGGCGAGGCGATGAATTCGGCGAACGCCCTGGCGGCGGCTGGCTGTTTGCTGGATTTCAATACGTCGATGGTTACGCGGATCGCGCCCATGTCCACGGGCCCGAACGTCGGGCTGGTGACGGCGTCGACCTTCGGCGTGGGGCGGTAGGCGGCCTCGATCGGCACGGCGTCGAGCTTCTCGCGCCTGAGGTAAATCACCGCGTTCCAGACGATGGCGGCGTCGGCGTGGCCGAGGACCACCGCGTTGGCGGCCTCGCCCCCCGCCCGCGTGCGCGTCACCTCGTTCTTCCGGACGGCATCCGCGAGGTCGTCCTTGCGGAACATCACGGCCACCACGTGACCGGCCATGCTGTACTGCTCGTCGGTGAGGATCACGCGCAGGCCCGGCCGGGCGAGGTC
>JAPLML010000578.1 GCA_026387055.1 Planctomycetota bacterium
ATGAGGTGGGCCAGGTGGCTGACGGCCATCGTCACGTGCGTCACGCCGGCCCGGCGGAGCTGCGCCAGGACGATGTCGAGGATCGAGCGGTCGCCGATCGGCACCAGCGGCTTCGGCAGCGTGGCGGTGTAAGGCTTGAGGCGCGTCCCTTTCCCGCCGGCCAGGATGACGGCTCTCATGGTGATGCTCCTATATGTTGTACAGGTCCGGCTTGTAGAGGTCCAGGTGCCCGCGGATGTACTCGGCCGTCCGGGCGAGGCCGTCGCGCAAGGAGGTCTGCGGCGCCCAGCCCGCGAGCGCCTTGATCTTCTCAGCCGCGCACACGAGGCGCATGACCTCGCTCTGCTCGGGGCGGAGGCGCGACGGGTCGTGCTCGACGTCCGCCCGCACGCCCATCACCTCCGCGATGAGCCGCGCGAGGTCGCCCACCGAAATCCCCGCCCCCGTGCCCGCGTTGACCACTTCGCCGACCGTCCTGGGGCTCTCGGCCACGGCCAGGAACGCGGCGGCGGTGTCCTGGGCGTACGTCAGGTCCCGCACCGGCTCCAGCGCCCCCAGGCGGATGGTGCGCCGCCCCGCCGCCAGTTGGCTGATGATCGTCGGAATGACCGCCCGGGCCGACTGCCGGGGGCCATACGTGTTGAACGGCCGCAGCGTCGCCACGGGCGTGCCGAACGAGAGGTAGAAACTCTCGGCCAGCTTGTCCGCGCCGATCTTGCTGGCCGAGTACGGCGACTGGCCCTGGAGCGGGTGCTTCTCGTCGATCGGCACGTACTGCGCCGTGCCGTACGTCTCGCTGGTCGAGGTGTGGACCACCTTCTCGGTGCCGAGGTCGCGGCACGCCTGAAGGATGTTGAGCGTGCCGACGACGTTGGTGAAGACGTAGTCCGCCGGCGCAACGTACGAGTACGGGATGGCGATCAGCGCCGCCAGGTGCATGACCACCGACTGGTCCTTGACGGCCTCGCGGCAGAAGAAGGGGTCCCGGACGTCTCCGCTGATGACGTCGAGGGCGGCGCGCACGTCAGCGTCGAGGCGCTCGACGTGGCCCCAGTCGTTGCGTCCGTTGTAGTGGACCAGCGCGCGGACCCTGGCCCCGGCGCGCACGAGGCGTTCGGCCACGTGGCTGCCGATGAATCCGCCCGCCCCGGTCACAAGGACGCGTCTGGCTTGCCAGAAACTCATGGTGTCGCTCCTTCTACCGCCAATCGCCGAGCTTGGCCGCCAGGGCCCGGAGGCGGCATCGCCGCCGTCCCAGGTACGCCTCCCACCGCTCGGCCGTCTGGGCGAAGACGTTGTCCGATTCCAGCTCCGACAGGATCCGCAGCATCACGCAATGAAAGTGATGGTACGACAGGCTCGCCACGCGCGGCCGCGCGCGGTCCGGGCACTGGTAGTAAGACCAGTAGCCCGAATCGAACGCCGGCAGGTGCGTGGCCAGCGACGCGAGGCCCGCCCGGTAGAGCGCCTCGGCCTTCGGCGCCAGCCCGAGGAGGCTCACGTCCCGGAGGCCCCACAGGGCGAAAATGAAGCCGTTGAGCACGTGCGACGGGTCCTCGGCACACGGATATTCTTCATACCATACGGATGTCGAGCCGTGGAACCTCGCGCACAGCCCGCCCACCTCCACCCCGCGCTCGAGGGGCCCGAGGGCGGCCGCGGCGGCGCGGGCGAACGCCTCCTCTCGCACCAGGAGCCACGCCCGCCCCAGCGCGCTCATGGCCTGGCCCTGCGTCAGGGCGCTCGCGAACGGCGCCGCGACGCCCCCCAGGGAGTGCGTGAAGGGCATCGCGCCCGCGAGCGGGCCCTCGGCGACCTGGTGCTCCACGAGCCACCGGGCCGCGGCGAGCGCCTTGGCGCGGTCCCCGGCGCCGCCCTTGAGGAGGTAGGACGTCATGTGGGCGAGGCTGAACGAGGCCACCAGCGAGGGATCGTAAACCAGCGCGCCTTGGGCCTGCCGGCGGGGGATGCCCTGCCCGTCGAAGTTCCGGTAGTCGCCGCGCGCAATCGAACGTCCGAGATCGTAGTACCACGGCCCGAGCGGCTCGAGGCGCACGGCGGGCGCCTGCGACGGGTCCAGGCGGTCGTGGTCCCACCCGGCGCCGGCGGCCAGTTTCCACGCGCTCGCGATGATCCTCTTGAGGCGACTCATCATGCGATCACGGCCCCCTGCGGGTGCCAGCCCTTCTCGACCAAGAGGCGGATGAACAACTCCTCGTACCGCCGGGCCATGGCCGGGGCGGAGAACTTGCGGCGGATCGTGTCCCCCGCCGCCTGGCCGAGCCGGCGAGCGAGGGCCTCATCGGCCAGGACCGTCGAGGCCTGGGCCGCCAGCCCGTCCTCACCGCCAATCGGCACGAGTAAGCCGTTGACCCCATCCTCAATCAACTCGGCGGTGCCGCCGGCGGCGGTCGCCACGACCGGGACCCCCGCCGCCATCGCCTCCATCACGGCATTGGGCAGCCCTTCCCAGTCCGACGACTGGATGACGAGCGACGCCGACGCCAGGACCGGCGCCACGTCCTGCCGGAAGCCGAGGAAGCGGCAGGCGTCGGTCAGGGCGAGCTCGCGGGCATAGGCCTCCAGCGGCTCGCGCAGGGGCCCCTGCCCGCACAGCACGAACGCCAGGTCCCCGTGCTCGCGCCGCAGGCGCTCGGCCACCCGTAGAAACATCTTTTGATTCTTCGCGGGGCTCAGGTTGCCCAGGTTGAGCACGACGCGCCGCCCCTGCCGGCGGAGCGCCGCCAGCTCCGGGTCCTCCGCGGCGGCGCGAAACCGGTCCACGTCGATGCCGTTATAGATGACGTGGACGCGCTCCGGCGGCATGCCGAGGTCCCGCACGATGTGGTCGGCGACCACCTTCGAGTTCCCGATCCACGCGTCGGTCCAGCGGTTGAGCCGGCGATCGAGGAGGCGCCGCACCCCCGCGGCCCGAAGCTCCGTGCGTTCCTCGGCGATCACGACGAGGGCCGAGCGGCCCGCCGCCGCAAGTCGCCCGAAACGGTAGCCCGACGGCAGGCGGCAATCGACCACGTCGGGCCGCCACGCGGCCATCTCACGCCGGAGACCCCGCAGAACGCCCAGGGCGCCCAGGCGCTTCCGCTCGACGTGCACCACCGGAATCCCAAGGCTCTGAAGCTCCTCCAGGAGCGGCCCGGCGGACTCGTAGTAAACCACGCGAATGTCAAACCGGGTGCGGTCCAGGTGGCGGCAGAGGCAGACGAGTTGCCGTTCCGCCCCGCCGCTCGTGAGTTGGGGGCAGATGGCGAGGACGCGCACCCGCCCGTCGGACGCTGGACCTGGAGCTGCCACCCGTGACTCTCTTCCTCCGTTCGCTATGAGACCACCTTAAAACGCGGTGTGCCGCGCGGCGGCCTTCCGCACGTGTTCGGCGGGCACGATGGCAGGGCGCCACGGGTTGCTGGGAACCTGTGGCGCCCTCCAATGCGCGCTGAAGAGGTGCGGCATCCCCCCGGCCGCACGGTGTGCGGCTCAGGTCACGCGCCGCGGCGTCGGCAAGGCCGCAGGGGCGGGCGCCGCGGGGGCGGCGGACGCCTGCTGGGCCCGCCAGCTCTGCCAGACGGCGCTCGTGTAGCCGATGAGGCTCCCGAATACAATCCAGGCAGGTTTATCCGTATAGTTATATCTTCCAAGGTTTAAGATCATCACCACGATCAGGAGGGCCCGCGCCAGCCCCGCCACCCGCACGGCCACCGGGTCGGGGTGCTCCTTGATGATCCTCCCGCAGCGGCGCCAGAGCACCACGAAGATCGCAAAGTACAGGACGAACCCCACAAGGCCCGTGTCGGCGGCAATCTCGGCGTACTCGGAATGGGCGACGGACCCGCCGCTGTAGACGCGAAAGTTGTCCATGCCCACGCCCACCACCGGGTTTTTCAGGAGCAACCCCCACGCCACGCGGTAGAGCTCCAGGCGGTTCAGGCCGCCGCCGCCCATGCGCTTGCCGGTGAAGGCGTCCCACGTCTCCTGGAAGCGCTGGCCCACGGGCATCTCGCGCGCAAACTGCACCGTCAGAAGGGCGCCCACGAGGAGCAGACCCAGGGCCATCGCCATCACCACGGGCCGCCTCAGCGCATCCCGCCGGTAGCAGAACCACAACCAGAGGACGTAGAACACCGCGAACCCGACGAGGGCCTTCCGCGACCCGCTCAGGACCGTGGCAACGCCGGCGGCCGCCATGCCCAGCGAGAGCACCGTGTACTTCAGTGCCCGGGCCCGCGTCGGGAGCATCCAGAAGTAGGCCATCGCGACGGTCGCCAGCAGCATGATCCAGCCGAACGTGTTGGCGTTCATCGCGAGGCCGGCCACGCGCTGCTCTTCGCCGCCCGCCGCGGCCCGCCGGAACTCGCCCGTGACGAAACTGTAGCCGCCGACCAGGAAGGCGCCCACCAGGAACCAGAACAGGTTGAACGAGAGCAGCCGCTGCGCGAACGTCAAGCCCGAGATGATAACCAGCAGGACCCAGATCTGGAAGATGGTGGCCCACTGCGACCAGAAGAGGTAGCCGCTGACGGCCACGAAGACCCCCGTCAGGGCCCACGTCACCCACACGATGTAGAGGATCATCTCCGCGTTCGGCAGCACACGCGCCCGGATCGAATACGCCAGGTACGCCCCGGCCAGGAGGACGCCCAGGCCAAAGACCACCCAGTTCCAGTACTCCAGCGGCGACAGCGTAACCGCCAGCAGAATGAACGGCCCGACCCAAAGGGCGGTGAACGGCAGGGACGACCTCGGGGCCGCGCCGACAGGCACCCCGTACCCCGCCAGTGGACCGATCTGTGTCATGTCGCTTGACCTCGTTCCGCTAAGCGGCACGGCCGCCCGCCCGAGCCCGCTGCGGAAGCAACGGGAGATGCCGACTCGGAGCGTTTCCCGCCGCTCCCGCGGCAGGCTCGACTATCGACGGAGGCCGGCCAGCAGGTCCTCCAGGATCGCGTCCTGAGGCCACACGTGGCCTTCGACCCACCCGAGTTCCGGGTCCCAGTGGCCTGCGCAATCATACACGGCCTTCCCCAGGTAGCCGTAGGAAATCTCGACGATCATCGGCCCGCCGGACTCGCCCGCGAGGAAATCGAAGGCGCAGCTCTGCGCCCCGACCTTGGCGGCCACGTCGAAGGCCATGCGGATGCACCGCAGGTCCACGCGTTTCGTATCATAGTCGATGCTGCCGCTGCCGGAGGCGCGGAAGTCGTTCGGCCGCACGTTCCGCGTGAACCCGAACGCCCGCCGCCCGACGACCGTCACGCGCGTGTCGAACCGGTTGTTCGCAATAAACTCCTGGAAATACGCGTATCCCTTTTCGCGGTCCATCCCGCGGCGGGCATGGTACGTCCGCGCCAGCGACGACGGCAACCGCTTGAGCATCCCGACCCAGTCCCGCTGGCGGGCCACGCGCTTGAGGCGCACGTCGGCGTTCTGGAGATAGCCCAGCGGCCGGAAGCCCCGGCCGAACGCCGTCCGCGCCAGCCGCCGGGCCTCGTGGGCCGAGCGCACCAGCCGCACGTTCGTCGACCCGGCCCCGCGGCGCAACTTGAAGACCTTCGGAAACGTCGCACGGTCGATCCACGCCACGGCCGCGTCGAGGTCGTAGAAGACCCACGTCGGCACGAGCGGCGCCCCCACCGCCTCCAGCAGGTACTTCTGGGCCACCTTGTCGTCGAAGTGCCAGCAGGTCGCCGTGTTCGGAAAGACCGCCAGGCCCATCTTCTCGGCGGCATGGAGCACGTGGCGGGCCATCAGCAAGTCCTGTGGGACCCCGTGCGACCAGTGCCACAGGAAGGCGTCGAACGCGGCCAGCCGGCGGAGGATGTCGGAATCGTAGGCGCTCGTGACCTCGTACGGAATGCCGTGCGCCCCGCAGTACTCCATCCACCGGTCGGAGAAGCTCCCCTCCGTGTGGTGAATGGCGATTCGCGTCATAATCCCGGCCTCGCGTCCCCTGGGGGCCGGTCCAGCCGCCCCGGCCCAGACCATAGTAGCCTTCATCCACACGATTACAACCCCCTTATAATCGGCAAGCGGATGGGTGTGCCTCAAGGCAATGCGGGCGCGCGACAGGCCCGCTGCGGAGCCCGCAGGCTCGGCGTCATCGGTCCTGCCACAGGGTCTTGAGGTACCACGCGATGTGCCGCCAACGCAGGCGGTGAAGGCGGGAGAGCAGGAAACCCGGAGTGATGTTCCCGCGTAGAACGCGGTAGTGGCCGCGCTCGACCGCGTCGCGCTTCTGCCACGCGGGGTCTTCCGGGTGGAGGAACGCCTCGCAGAGATGCCTGAAGAACGCCTCCTCCTCAGGCGCCTCGGCGGGCGTCGGCAGGCGCGGCAGCCCCGATTCCTCCGCCAGGATCGGGGTCCCCTGCACTTCCACGCCCTCGCGGCTCAGGGTACACCGCAGCACGAGCTCTTTGGCGATCAGGCTCTTGGGGAACTCGATGCCCAGGCGCGTCAGCGTGGTCTTCCTGAGCCACTCGGCGTAGCCGCTCGGGTGAAGCGTCGGCATGATGAAGTTGCCGAGGCTGTACGCGATCGGGACGCCGCGGTACCGCTCAATGCCCTGGACCGTGTGCGGATGGGCGCCCACGACCAAGTCGGCGCCGGCCTCGACGGCGCCGTGGCAGGCCTCGACGGTGGCTTTCATCGGGTAACTCAGGGCCTCGATGCCCTCGTGGAAGTAGACGATCACGCAGTCGCACCTCTCCTTGGTCCGTGCGATCGCGCGGCGGGCCCGGGGCCAGCCAAGGGGAATGGTGCCCACCCGCCGCCGCTTGGGCACCTGCGATCCGCCGAATCCCAGCAGGCCGATGCGAAGGCCCGCGCGCTCCAGGATGCACGGCTCGGCCGCCTCGGCGAGGTTGCCCACGCCGAAGTGCGCGATGCCCGCCGCCTTGAGCGCCATGCACGTCGACTCGACCGCCGCCGGGCCATAGTCCACGATGTGGGTGTTCGCCAGCGTGACGGCGTCCACGCCCAGTCCCTTGAGCGCCTCGACCGCACGGGTCGGCGCCAGCAGCGGAAACACGTTGTTGCCGCGCACACCCGGCTTGATCGTGTCGCACAGCGCGCACTCGAGATTCGCCAGGAGGACGTCGGCCCGCAGAAGGTCGCGCATGCCCGGCTCCATCCGCTGCACAAGGCCCACCGGGTCGGCGGAGAGCGGGCCGTGGAACGCGATGTCGCCGATGATTGTCACCGTCACGTTAGCCACTTGGGGTGCCCTCATGCCTTCTTGACCGCGATGATGAACGCGCTCATTGTCGTCAGGTCCTCATCGGACATCTCGCGGAACCGCTTGGCCAGCCGGTCCCGCCCGATGCCCGACGTCTCCGTCCGCCGCACGTCGCACACGATTTCGAAGCCGTGTTTCCTGAAGAGGCCGACGTGCACCGAATGCGGCTGCCGGTTCGTCAGGTAGGGCCTTCCGCCCCGGATGATCTTCCAAGCCAAGTCGCCGTACACCCAGTGCCCGTTCCATTCGGCGGCGGTCCCGTGGCAGCCGAAGCCGATCTGGTGCGTCGTGGCGCCGCCCGGCCTCAGCCACGCGTGCAGGGCGGCGTAGGTCGTCTCCAGGTCATCGACGTGCTGGAGCACCGACTGCGAGAACACCAGGTCGACCGCGCCGGACTCGATGACCTTGCCGTCGTGCCACGGCGCACGGTACGCGACACGGACCTCGCCGCTGGCAGCATCGGCGGGACTCGCGATAGCGCGCCGGATGGCCGCCACGCGCGGCGCCGCCAGCGCCCGATCAAGCACCTCCTGGGTCACAAGGTGGTGCGGAAAGTGGTACGAGTCAAGAAGCGGCTTCAGCGCGGGAAGCTCGGCCTGGTCCGGGATGGGCTGGCGCCCCCGGAACAACTCGACCAACTCGTCGAGAATCCGCAGGTTCATCCGGGGATTCGCAAACTCGATGAGGTCCAGGGCGTAGTACCGGTTGGCGCCGGAAAGGAGCGCCGCCAACCCGGCGCCGAGGGAATCGCCCGGACCCAGCTCCGCCACCGACGCGGGCACATGCATCAGGCCATGCCGGCCGGCCATCACAAGATGCCTCAGCCACACCGAGTAGCAGTACCGCGCCGAGCTCGTGCCTCCCGTGCCGCCGCTTATTCGGCGCAGGCCCGGCACGTAGCAGGCCAGGCCTTTGGCGGCCATGATGAACGCGTGCTTGTTCATGAGGCCCCTTTAGCCAACGCGGCAATCAGGCCCCGCCAAACAGGTACGGGTCACGAGATTCCCCGCGCGACACGCCTGATCTCCCGATAGCTTGCTGCCTCTTACATCACCCGCGCGGCCCAGAGTGAATCCAGCACACGTTGTCTTGGCGGCTGTATAGCGCGGGCGCCAGCGGCCGCCCGGCCACCGCGATGGCGACCTCCTTTGGCGCCGACGGAATGCGAAACGCGAGGCCGCGGCAGTCTTCGAGCCGGAGCGGCGCGCGGCCGAAGATCGGATCGTCGACGCCGGCGAGGTCGATCACGAGCCGCCCGGCCTCCTCCCGCACCTCGTATTGCAGGAACGTACGGACGCGCGTCCATTCCAGCAGCCGCCCGAGCGGCGCCACCCACACACGCCCGGCGTCACGGTACCGGCGCACGAGGTCGAAGTGGCCGATCGTCTCGTCCGAGATCGGGAACGACCGCTTCAGCGTCCAGTGCGTAAACAGTATACACGTCCCCTGCTCTCGGCACAGGCGGTCGAGGTTCTCCTGCGTGAAGAGGCTGCTGGTGTCTGTGGTGCCCTCGGACTGGCGGAGGCAGAGGCCGGAGGTCGGCCGGGCATCCGGCTTACCGTAGCAGCGGGCGAAGTGGTAGTACCTCACGCCGTCGTCCATGGTCGCGATGTCGAGGATGGACGGCCGGTCGCCGTACGTCCGCTCCGGCAGCGCGATGCGGTTCACCAGCGTATCGCCCGCGTTCATCCACACATATCGAAGACCGTTGGCGGCGAGGATATCGTTGACGTAGTAGCGGCTGCCCGGCCGGGCGCCCTCGTACCAGACGAGCGCCTGGCCCAGCGGGCGGCGCTCGCGGCCCAGGAGCGCCGCCGGGCTGGTCGCGGTACATCCCCAGGGTCACGGCGTCGGCGATGAGGAAGAAGGAGTCGGCGAAGTCGAGGCCGAGGCCCGGCACCCCGCCCACCGCGGCATCGTACCAGGCGCTCGATTCGGTCAGTCCGAGCGTCTGCCACTCGTCCGTGCCCGGCCGGATCGCCTCGCGTCCGCCAAGGAGCGCGTGGATCGCCGTGAAGCGGCGGTAACTGGCGTTGTCGATGTCCGAGGCGACCGTGAGGGCCGCCTGGTACGGATGGGGGAACTTGAGGAGTTCCGCCCTGGGACCGGCACCGTTTGCCGCTCCCGTCCCGCGATCATCTGCCGTTGGCATGCCCATCCTGTTGTGTCAGGAGTCGTGCGGTTTGGCCATCTTCAGGGGCCAGAACCCCCTGAGAATGGAGCTTTTCTATTTTGTGCAGGTTGCCCTGCGGAGGTCGAGTTGCATGAAATCCCACGCTCTCGGCCCATTCGGTCGGGTTGCGGGCCGCAAGAATGGCTACACCCCACAAGTACGGAGTCAAGGATTCGCGCCAATTGGGCCGCCTGGCCCTCGCGCGTATACGCAAGCACCTGGGGCTCGCTGGCGAAACGGACGCTGCCCGTGGCCTTCCACTCCCGGTACCACGCCAGGAGGATCCGGGCGATCTCTGCCGGGTCTCCCGACGTGAAGCCGATGTTGGTTTGTCTCACCAGTTCGTCAATCGGCCCCCCGTCGCCGGGGATGTTGAGGACGGGTCGTCGGGTGGCCATGTAGTCGTAGAGCTTGGCCGGGATACTTCCGCCTCCCTCCGATGACTGTAGCACAAGCAACACGGCGGTCCTCTGCTGGACGACGGCCATCTCCCGGTGAGGCAGGTTGTCCAGGCACTGGACGATCCGGGCGCACGCATACGGTTTTGCCAGGGGTATCACCGTTGCGGTGGGGGTGGCATAGAAGAGGACACGAACGTCGTCCAGGTCCACCTGTTGCTCCCTGGCCAGGATGTCGAGCGCGCCGAAGAGCGGACGCGGATCGCGAAACTCATACACGAACCCGAAATGTCCGATGGTGAACGTCTCGATCCTCTCGTCCGCCACCTTCGGGTAGTCGTCGGCATCGAAGCCGTTGAGAATCACGTGCACCAGCGCTGTGTGCCGTGTCGCCAACTGGTCAGCCAGCGGACAACTTGTCGCCACGAGGGCGCGAGCGCCGGCGCAGATGGCGACCTCCTCCCTGACTGCCCGCTGCGCCCGCCAGTCTTTGTGGGTCTGGTCCGGAAGGTCCCGGAAGTCCGCCACCCAGGGGATGCCGTGCCGGCGGGAGACTTGGGATGCCACCCAATGCGTCAGCCCCGGCCGATAGGTGGACCAGACCGCGTCGAAGGACTCCCGCCGCACGGCATCCTCCGCCGCTCTTCGTATGGCACTCGCAAAACCCAGCGGCGCTCGAAATGGCCACAGGATTTCCGTCAGGATTCGCACACGCCGTTTCAGCGAACCGGAGGGCGGAACGGTGTAAGGAACCCGGATGGTTTCGCAGACATCGCCGATGGCGGCCAGACTGGGATCGAAGTACCCATCGCTGTTCTCGGGCGTCCAGTCGGCGCACAGCACAACGGGTGTCCAGCCGAACCTGGGCAGGTACTTCGCGAACTTCGCCGGGCGGTGCGTCCCGGAGCTGTTGTTCGGGTAGTACGCCCGCGTGATCATAAGCACGCGTTTGCTCACAGGGAATCCCCCCGCGGATGGTCTTTCGGCTCGCCGACCGGGCCGCCCGCTCCCTGCGGTCCTGCCCCGGCCCGTCCAAACGCCAGACGCCGGATCGCGTGGAGCGGCGCGAACACGAGGTGCTTCTCGTCGTTCGTCAGCATCTTCAACAAGAACACTGCCCCGAGGAACAGTACGCCGTACACGCCGACCCGAACCGCCAACCGCACCGGCAGCCACACGGACGAGAGCGGCAGAAGGAACACCACGGCGCCAATAAAGACGCAGACCAGCAAGGTCCAGCCCAATTCCCTCCACCGCATCACCTGGCGCATCGGCACCTCGGTGATCCGGCTGATCCACCGGAGCAGGTGCCAGCCGATCACGAACTGCGAGATGACCGTGCCAATGCTGGGGCCAAGGTATGACAGCATCGTACCCCACCCGATCCAGACCAGCGCCAGGCTGATGACCACGTTCGACGCCAGCCCCACGAGGACGTTCAGGGCGATGGGTTTCGTGCGGCCGGCTGCGCGCAGCATCGCCCCGTAGTTGGCGATCCGCAGCGGCAAGACGCAGGCGAAGATCATGAAAGGCCACGCCGCATCCACGTACGCCGCACCGTAGAGGAAGACCATCAGGTCCGGAGCGATCACCACGCACAGCGCGAATATCGGGAACACCACGAAGCTGCACTTGCGGGTGCCCTCGTTCCAGATGGCCAGCGATTCCCGCAACTGGCCCTTGGCGGCCAACGTGACCAGCGTGGGCATGATGGCCGTGCCGACGCTGGCCAGAATCAGCCCGACCACGGGCATCTCGAGGGCCCCGACGGAATAGACCGCGTACACCGCGGGGTCGAACACGCCAGAGATCACCAGTTTGTCAAACTCGATGTTGAGGACGCCGACCAGGGCCGCGGCCTGAAGCGGCACGGTATACGCGATCTGCTCCCACATGAGGGCCTTGTCGAAAGGCTCGGCCGCCACCGGCGAGGCCCGCCTCATCAGCAGGACCCCGGCAATGGCGAAGACCATCCCGCTGACGACCACGCCCACCACCACATCCTGAAGCCCGTAGCCCAGCGCGAAGATCGTCACCACGGTGGCCATCCTGGCCCCTACGCTGGCGAGGCTGAAAAGGCCCCCCGCCACCGCCCGGTCCAGGCTGATCATGAACGCCGGCACCAGCTCCAGGATCAGGTCCACAAAGGGGTAAAAAGCGAAGATGCGCAACCGCCGGGCCAGCGGCGGGTTTTTCAAAAACGCCGCGATCCAGTCGGCGCCGAAGAACATCGCGGCGGCGATCAGGAGGGCCGTCAGGAGCGAGAACAGCACCGTCTGGTTCACGAGGACGCGCCGCCGGCCCTGCTCCAGCCTCGGCACGAAGTAGTACAGGCTCTGCGAGAGCCTCAGGCTGAACAGGCTGGCCAGCGAAACGAGGACCAGGTCCAGTTGCCGGTAGGTGCCGAACGTCCCCTTGGTGACGAGGCGCACCAGCACGATACCCACCAGAATCGTCATCCCCTGCTGGGCGGTGCTGCACGCCAGGATGGCAAGGCCGCGATCGCGGATCCGCATCACGTCACGTCCGTTCGACATGTGTAAAGACTAGGGCGCCGACCGCCGGCCTCAGCGCGAGGAGCGGGCAGCGTCGGGCGGCGCAGGCGGCCTTCGCTCGTCAGGCAAGCGCACCCGCGTGTACCGGGCCACCAGCCACGAGCGGCGCGGGAAGAGTCGGCGATAGATCCGGCGAATCACCGTCGGCTCGGCCACGCCTCGGTTCAGGATGTAGCCGAACTCCAAACGCCAGCCCGGTTCGGCCTTGAAGGACGTTTCATCGTAACGCCGCAGATGGCCGTAAAGGGGCGTCAGCCGACCGCAGTGGATGCAGGCCGTCTGCACAATCTCCTCTTTGTAGGGAACGGTCACGAGCACTACCTTGCGGGCAAGTTGAAGCATGGCCCGGAGCACCTGCTCCCATTCGGGAATGTGTTCCAGCACCTCGAGCGAGGTGACGGCGTCGAACGCCTCCCCGAGCTGGAGCAGTTCCTCGGCATAGCCTGCGCGAAACTCGATGTGCGGATACAGCCGACGGGCCTCCGCGATACGATTCTCCGCGATGTCCACCCCCGTGCAGCGCGCCAGCCGGCGATGCCGACGCACGTAGTCGAGCCAGTGTCCGACATCGCACCCGCAGTCGAGGACCGATTCCACGTCGCGCGGAAGGAACGCCAGGGTCTGCTTCCACCGATCCACGTCGCGCGGCCCGGTGGCGCCGATCCGCACGTCTCCCTCGAGCCTCTGCTCGTACGCCTTGCGCCGTGCCTCACGGTCGTCCATGGAAAATCTTCCCGGCCCCTGTCCGCCGCATTCCAGGGCCATCGGCCAGGCCGTGAGACTCGCGCAGCGCTCCGCGGGTCTGCCCTTGTGCGCTGTCACACGTCCTTTGAGGGGTGCCATGCTTTCGCAAAGGCGCGCAAGCATGGCACCCGTCGATTCACACTGGACGGAGCGCTACCCGCCCACCGCCTCGAGCACGGCCGTAGCGACCTCGTCCCGCTGGGCCTCGGTCAGTTCCGGGTAGATCGGGAGGGCGAGGACTTCCCGGGCCGCCTGCTCGGCGTGCGGAAGGTCGCCTTCCTTGTACGCCAGCTCGGCGAAGCACTGCTGCAGGTGGAGCGGCACCGGGTAATAGATGGCGTTGCCGATCTTCTTCGCGTTCAAGTGGGCCTCGACCTGGTCCCGGCTGCCCCCCCGGTCCGCCGGAATCCGGATGACGTACTGGTTGTAGATCATCCGGTTGTGCGGCTCGACGTAGGGCGTGACGATCTTCTTGGAGCCGCCGAACCGCGCGTCGTAGTACGCCGCGTTGGCCCGGCGGGCCTCGTGCCACTCCTCCAGGTACTTGAGCTTCACCGTGATGACCGCGGCCTGGATCGGATCGAGCCGGAAGTTCCCGCCAACGTACTTATGATGATACTTCGGCTTCGAGCCGTGGTTCCGCATGACGGTGCACATCTCGGCGAGCGTGGCGTCGCTGGTGACGATCATGCCGCCGTCGCCCGCCCCGCCGAGGTTCTTCGACGGGAAGAACGAGAAGCACCCGCACGTGCCGACCGAGCCGGCCTTCTTCCCTTTCTGGGTCGCGCCGACGGCCTGGGCGGCGTCCTCGACGATCGCGAGCCGCCGCTGCCGCGCGACCTCCATGATCGGCTCCATGTCGGCCATCTGGCCGAACAGGTGCACCGGGATGATCGCCTTGGTCTTCCGCGACACGCGCCGCGCGACCATCTTGGCGTCGATGTTGTAGGTCTTCGGGTCGATGTCCACGAACACCGGCCGCGCGCCCAGCCGCGCGATGCACCCGGCGGTGGCGAAGAACGTGAAGGTCGTCGTGATGACCTCGTCGTTGCGGCCGACGCCGGCGCTCATGAGGGCGTTGAGGAGGGCATCGGTGCCGCTGGAGGCGCCGATGCCGAACTTCGCGTCGGAGTAGGCGGCGACGGCCTTCTCGCACTCGGCGACCTTCGGCCCGCCGATGCAGACCTGGCTGTCGAGGACGGCGTCGACCGCCGCCCGCACCTCCTCACGGATCTTCCGGTACTGCGCCACCAAGTCGAGTAAGGGAACGGCCATGGGCGAGCCTCCAGTTCCTGTTAGCGGTCCGAGCCTGAGCGACAATGCTAAATGTTAAATGCTAAATGTTAAATGAACGGCAACGGCCGCCCTTCTTTGTCATTTAGCATTTAGCATTTAACATTTAGCATTTCTTCTCCGTTTGCCTCACGACCGCCTTCCCGCCCCCGAAGTTGAGCCTGACGGCGCACTTGCACATCCAGCCTTTCTGCTCGGCGGGCACGCCAACCATGAGGGCAAAGTCGGGCACGTCGCCGATCACGACCGCCCCGGCGCCGATGAACGCGTACCGGCCGATCGTCGCCCCGCAGACGATCGTTGCGTTCGCCCCGAGCGTCGCCCCCTGCCGCACCAGCGTCCTGCGATACTCGTGCTTGCGGACGATGAAGGCGCGGGGGTTGAAGACGTTCGTGAAGACCATGCTCGGCCCGCAGAAGACGTCATCCT